>DRKV01000310.1 GCA_011051635.1 Chloroflexota bacterium
CAGGGCCAGGATGACGGCGATGGGGAGAAAGGCGAGGAGAAAGGACATGGGAGGGTGCAAGTTTGAAAGTATGAAAGTATGAAAGTTTGCAAGTGGGCAAGTTTGAAAGTGGGGGACGGGGTGAGTGGGTGATGGGGTGGTGGGGGGATGATGTGGTGATATGATGGGGTGAATGAGGGGAGAAGTCGCGGCCCCCCAATCCCCAACCCCTAACTCCCTAACCTCCTAACCTCGCAACTCCTAACTCCCCAACCTGCGGAGAACGGTCACAAAGGCTACCGAGTCGCCCGTCTTTAACGCGAGCACCCGCGAGCCGCGCGCGCTGCGGCCTCTCAGGGGGGCGGAATCCAGGCGCAGACTCTTGGGGGCGAGTTTCTTCAAATGCGCAATCACCTGGAGGTTGGGCTTATCCACCGCGGCCCCGGCCAGCCGCGCTTTGGGGGGTATCTTCCAGGCTATCACGCCCTTGCCATAGCGCCCTTGCAGGGGAAAATCCTTGAGCGCGACCCGTTTGGCGTAGCCGTCGGAGCGCAGCAGGAAGAGGTCGCCGCGGCGGGGAAGGGCAAAAGCGGCCACCAGGGAATCGTCCGCCGCCAGTTTGATGCCCATCACGCCGGCGGCCACCAGTCCCATGGGGCGCACGTCTTGCTCGGCAAAGCGAATCGCCATCCCGCGGGCCGTCACCAGCAGGATTTCCCCCTCGCCACCGGTCAGGACGACATCCAGAAGCGCATCGCCGGGGTTGACCTTCGCCAGCGTGAAGGCCTGGGTGGAGGGGCCGGGCAGGTCGCTCAGGGCGCTTTTCTTGAGCATCCCGCCGCGGGTGACGGTGAGCACAAAACCGGCATCTTCTCCCAGTTCCCGCGCCGGCGGCAGGCTGAAAAGCGCCGCCAGGGGGATTTTGCCATCCAGGGCGCTGACCTGCTTGAGAGGCGCGCCCTCGGCGGGTTTGGCGGCCACCGGCAGGGCGTGGACGGGGAGCGCGGCGGTTTGACCGTTCTCTCCCACCAGGTAAAGCACCTGATGGGTATCGGTACGCAGCAGGAAGCGGGGAGCCGCCACACCGCTGCGGCGGGGAGGCTTCGCGTCGCGGGTGCGGGCGATGCGCCCGTCGGAGGAAACCATCACCCAGGTCGGTTCGGAAGGGAGCATATCGGTGACGGTCAGCACGCTGGAGACCTGCTTGCCTTCCTCCAGTTGCACAATCTGGGTGCGGCGGTGGTCGCCGAAGGTCTGCCGGATTTCTTCCAGTTCCTCGGCGATGGCGGCGCGTATCAGACGCGGCGAGCGGAGCAGTTTTTCCAGCGCCTTGATTTGGGCGCGCACTTCTTTGTACTCCTGCTCGATTTTCTTGCGCTCCAGAGCCGCCAGACGGCGCAGGGGCATGGCGAGGATGGCCTGCACCTGGGCCTCGGAAAGGCGAAACTCCTTGCGGAGGTTCTTGCGGGCGGTCTCCACCGTGCGGGAGCGGCGAATGAGGGCAATCACGGCGTCCAGGTTGGCAAGGGCGACGCGCAGCCCCTCCAGGATGTGCGCCCGCTGGCGAGCGCGGCGCAAATCGTACTCGCTGCGCCGCCGCACGACCTCCATGCGGTGCTCCAGGTAAACCCTGAGGGCCTGCTTGAGGCTCAACAGGCGCGGCTCGCCGTTGACCAGCGCCAGCATGATGATGCCGAAAGTGGTTTGCAGGGCGGTGTACTTGTAAAGTTTTTGCAGCACCCCATCCGGTTCCACGTTCTTGCCCAGTTCGATGAGGATACGCATCCCCTGGCGGTCGGATTCATCCCGCAGGTCGCTGATGCCCTCGATTTTGCCCTCCCGCACCAGGGTGGCGATGCGCTCCATCAGGCTGGATTTGTTGGTCATGTAGGGCAGTTCGGTGACGATGAGCCGGACGCGGCCGCGGTTCCCCTCTTCGATGTGAACCCGCGCCCGAAGGGTGATGCGCCCCCGCCCAGAACCGTAAGCGCTCGCCAGGGTGTTGCCCTCCTGCTCCTGGATGACAACCCCGCCCGTGGGGAAATCCGGCCCCTGGATGAAGCGCATCAGGTCTTCCACACCGACCTCGTCCAGTTTATTCCACTTTTCGAGCAGGAACTTGAGGGCATCCACCACCTCGTTCAGGTTGTGCGGCGGGATGTTGGTGGACATGCCCACGGCGATGCCGGTCGCCCCGTTGACCAGCAGGTTGGGGATGGCGGCAGGGAGCACTTGCGGCTCCTCCAGGGTGTCGTCGAAGTTGGGGATGAAATCCACCGTATCTTTCTGGAGGTCGCGCAGCATGTGGTGAGCAATGGGAGCCAGGCGGGCTTCGGTGTAGCGCATGGCCGCCGGAGAATCGCCGTCAATCGAGCCGAAGTTGCCCTGTCCGTCCACAAGGGGGTAACGCATGGAGAAATCCTGCGCCATGCGGGCCATGGCGTCGTAAACGGCCATATCGCCGTGGGGGTGGTACTTGCCCAGCACCTCACCGACGATACGGGCCGATTTTTTGTGCGAAGTATCGGCGCGCAATCCCAAATCGTGCATGGCGTAGAGAATACGCCGATGGACGGGTTTCAACCCGTCGCGGGCATCGGGCAAGGCCCGCGAGACAATCACGCTCATGGCGTAATCGAGGTAGGCTTGCTGCATTTCGCGCTCGATGTCCACCTGGCGCACGGTTCCAAGGTCACCAACGGTCATGGTTGTTTCTCCAAAGGGGTGGATAGAACATTTTTTCTAACTACATCCTACCCAGAAAGCATTCATTCGTCAAGGCAACAGAGGAGCACTCAAGAAATGTAGAAAAGTCGCTTGAAGAACGCAGATAACGCTGATGCCCGCTGATTGGCACAGAAAAGCGAGCAACTTCAACGGCTGTCGCCTTTGCCGCACTTGCGGGGGGCTGGAACCCCTCCCCACAAGGACGGTACTCCCGCCGCCGTTCTACAAAATGTGAGTGCGCCAGGAAACAAAAGCGGGGCGCCGGTAGGACGCCCCGCTAAAGTATCAGGGAATTCTCAGGGAGCGGACAAACCCATCAGGAGAGGTCTTCGTCCGGGAGGTCGTCTTCCTTCTCCTCCAGGGCTTCCAAACTAAGGTCGCCCTCCTCCTCTTCCTCTGCGGGAAGCGCCTCCGCATCTTCTTCCAGCGCTTCTTCGTCCTCTCCTACTGCTTCCAGTTCTTCGAGTTCGTCTTCCAACTCCTCGAGGTCTTCCTCCAGTTCCTCTTCCAGCGATTCGAGGTCTTCAAGGAGTTCCAGGTCGCCGTCGGTCACTTCGCCATCCAGGGCATCGGGAGGCACTTCGGGCAGTCCCACCTGAGCAGAAGTGCCGCGGGCGAGGTTGGATTCGGCTTCCTCGAAGACCGAAGGCTCATCCTTGCGGCGGAAACGCCCCGGTTCAAAGCCGGTGCCGGCAGGGATGAGTTTGCCGATAATGACGTTTTCCTTCAAGCCGTAGAGGGGGTCTTCCGCCCCCGCGATGGCCGCCCCGGCCAGCACCTTGATGGTGTGCTGGAAGGAGGCCGCCGAGAGGAAGGACTCGGTGTTCAACGAGGCTTTGGTGATGCCCAGCAGGACTTCTACGAACTTGGCGGGCTGCTTGCCCTCGGCCAGGAGTTTTTGGTTGACCCGCAAAATTTCCAAGCGGTCCACCAGGTCCCCGGGGAGGTAATCGGTGGCGTCACCGGGGCGGGTAATCTGGACTTTGGACATCATCTTGCGGATGATGACCTCAAAATGCTTGTCGTTGATGTTCTGGCCCTGGGAGCGGTACACCTTCTGGATTTCAGAAAGGAGGTACATCTGGCATTTTTCGCGTCCCTGGATGCGCAGGATGCGGTGGGGGTTGAGGGAGCCTTCGGTGAGCGGCTGCCCCGCTTCCACGTGGTCGCCCGATTGGACAACCAGGCGGGCCGAACTGGGGATTTCGTACTCGGCTTCGTCCCGGTGTTCGTAGGAGACAATGACCTGTCCGTCCTCGATACGAACCCGCCCATCGTTCTGGGCGGCGATGAAGTCATCCTCCGTCTCGATGAGGTAGTCTCCTGCTTCCACCTCGTCGCCATCCTTCACCAGGCATTCAGCGCCTGCGGGGATTTCATACGCATCACTGACCATTTCGCTGTGTTCGATGCGCACGACGCGCAGGTCGCTGTAGCGGTCGGATTGCTCGATGTGTACCACACCGCTGATTTCGGTGACGACGGCCTCGCCTTTGGGAGTCTTGCGGGCTTCGAAGAGTTCTTCCACGCGGGGGAGACCGGTGGTGATGTCGCCGCCAGCGGCCACGCCGCCGCTGTGGAAAGTCCGCAGCGTCAACTGCGTGCCCGGCTCGCCGATGGACTGCGCCGCCACGATACCCACCGTGGAACCCAATTCCACCTTCTTGCCGCGCCCCAGGTCAATCCCGTAGCACATGGCACACACCCCGTGCTGCAACTCGCAGGTCAACGGAGAGCGCACGCGGACTTCCTGGACGCCGGCCTTCGCAATCTGGCGGGCAACGTCCTTGGTGATGAAAGTATTGCGTTCGCAAAGTATTTCGCCCGTTTCGGGGTCTATCACCCGGTCGGCGGTCACACGACTGAACAGGCGGGCACTCATGGATTGCCCGGCCACGTCGTCGCTGGCCCGAATCCAGATGCCGTCCTGCGTGCCGCAGTCTTCCTCGTTGATGATGACGTCCTGAGCGACATCCACGAGGCGGCGGGTGAGGTACCCGGCGTCGGCAGTACGGAGGGCAGTATCGGCCAGACCCTTGCGGGCGCCGTGGGTCGAGATGAAGTACTCCAGAGCGGTCAGTCCCTCACGGAAGTTGGAGCGGATGGGCAGCGGGATGATGCGCCCGGAGGGGTCGGCCATCAAGCCGCGCATCCCGGCCAACTGGGAAATCGGCCCGAATCCGCCTTTGGTCGCCCCGGAACTTGCCATCGTCGCCAGATTGCCGGAGGGGTCCATGCTGGCCCGCACCGCTTCAGCCACTTTGGTGGTCGTGCGCTGCCAGATTTCAATCAGGTGTTCGTTTTGTTCCTGCTCAGTGAGCAGGCCGCGGCGAAAGTCGCGCTCGACGCGTTCGGCCTCCTCGAGCGCCTCGGCCACGATTTCTTCCTTGTTCTCCGGCACGGTGACATCCGAAACCGCAATCGAGTAGCCGGAGCGGGTGGCGTAGGCAAAGCCGATGTCCTTGATGTCGTCCGCCGTTTTGGTGGTAGTCTCCTCGCCGCACACCTCATAAACCTCAGCCACCAGGTCTTTGACGCCGCCCTTGTCCAGTTTCCAGTTTATAAAGCGCACATCGGGGGGCAGGATGTTGTTGAAGAGCACCCGTCCCACGGTGGTATCCAGCCAGCGGGACTCCGGAGTCTCCAAACGCGTGCCGTTTTCGTCATACCAGGTGGTGGTGTACAACCTGATGGGAGTACGCACCTCCACCTGTCCCAGTTCGTAAGCCATAATCACGTCGTTGAAATCGTCAAAGTAACGGCCTGCACCAGGGTGTTTGTGCTCGTCAGAGGCGGTCAGGTAGTAGATGCCCAGCACCATGTCCTTGGAGGGGCTGATGATAGGCTCGCCGTCGGCGGGTTTGAGCAGGTTACGGGAGGCGAGCATCAGTTCGCGAGCCTCCATGACGGCCTTCCGCGAGAGCGGCACGTGGACGGCCATCTGGTCACCGTCGAAGTCGGCGTTGAAGGCGGTAGTCACCAGAGGATGCAACTGAATCGCGCTCCCCTCGATGATAATCGGCTCGAAGGCCTGGATACCCAGGCGGTGGAGAGTGGGAGCGCGGTTGAGGAGTACCGGCCTCTCTTTGATGACCTCCTCCAGGACTTCCCACACTTCGGGGCGGTTGCGCTCGATGAGACGTTTCGCCCCCTTGATGTTGTTCGCGTACCCGTTATGCACCAGGCGGGAGATGACGAAGGGGCGGTACAGTTCCAGCGCCATGTTCTTGGGCAAACCGCACTGGTGAATTTTGAGTTTCGGGCCGACCACAATAACGGAACGTCCGGAGTAATCCACACGCTTGCCCAGCAGGTTGCGGCGGAAGCGGCCTTTCTTCCCTTTGAGCATATCGCTCAGGGACTTGAGTTCGCGGCGTCCCCGGCGGGAGAGCGCCTTACCGCGCTGCGAGTTGTCAATCAGCGAGTCGACCGCCTCCTGCAACATGCGCTTCTCGTTGCGCACAATCACGTCCGGCGCGCCGAGTTCCATCAGGCGCTTGAGGCGGTTGTTGCGATTGATGACCCGGCGGTAGAGGTCGTTCAGGTCGGAGGTGGCAAAGCGCCCGCCGTCCAGTTGCACCATGGGGCGCAAATCGGGAGGGATGACGGGCAGGACGGTCAGAATCATCCATTCGGGGCGGTTGCCGGAACGGCGGAAGGCCTCCACCACCTTGAGGCGCTTGGTGGCACGCTTGCGCTTCTGCTTGCTGCGGGTGGTGCGAATCTCGTTCCACAGTTCCTCGGAGAGTTTATCCAGGTCGAGGCGCTTGAGGATGTCGTAGAAAGCCTCCGCCCCCATGTCGGCGCGGAAGACCTGTCCCCAGCGCGAGCGCAGTTCGCGGTAGCGCGCTTCGCCCAGGAAAGTCAGCGGGCGCAGGTCCATGAGTTCGTCCCGCAGACGGACGAATTCACTGCGGGCGTGGCTCATCTGCTCCTCTTGCACGGAGAGAGCCTCCTGGGTTTTCTCTTCCTGCTGGGCACGCAGGGTCTCAATTTCTTCCTGAATTTGGGCGAGTTCACCCTGGCGCTGCTGGCGCAATTCTTGCTCCAGCGATTCCAGGTTCTGCTTGACGACTTCCTGAATGCGGCCCAGATGTTGAGCGCCGATGGTGTCACCGGCTCCCACTATGGCGATATCGGTACCGGGGAACACAATCTCCGAGCGGGTGGTTTCCCCCATGCGTTCCTGGAGGGTGGTTTCCAGGCGTTGGCCGGCCTGCATCACCGGCTGGATTTGTTCGGCCAGCATTTCGTCGTAATGCTCTTCCAGGACGGCGCGGCGTTCTTGCAGTTCGGCAATCCGCTGTTCCACGGAGGCGCGCATCTCGGCAATGCGGGCGTTCTGGCGGGTGGTCTGTTCACGCTCCAGTTGGGCGGCCTTTTCTTCCAGCCGCTTGAGGGCTTTCTGACGCGCTTCCTCGTCCACGTAGGTAATCACGTATTGCGCGAAGTACAGGACGCGGTCCAGTTCCCGACGGGAGATGTCCAACAACAAACCCAGGTATGAGGGGATGCGGCGGGAGTACCATACGTGGGCTACCGGGGCAGACAAACTGATGTGTCCCATGCGTTCGCGGCGCACGGAGGAGCGGGTCACTTCGACGCCGCATTTGTCGCAGACGATGCCTTTGTAGCGAATGTTCTTGTACTTTCCGCAATAGCACTGGTAATCGTGGGTGGGGCCAAAGATGGCCTCGCAAAACAGGCCGTCTTTTTCGGGGCGCAAACGCCGATAGTTGATAGTCTCCGGCTTGAGCACCTCCCCGTAAGACCAACTCAAAATCACTTCGGGAGATGCCAGACGAATGCGCAGTGCGGCCAATTCTTTTGTTTCCACGCGAAAGCCTCCTGGAGGGAAGAATATCCAAAGGAATAGACAAACAAAAGCAAGCGCGTGAGAGCCTTTGCTCTCAGCGCTCGCTGTAGCGTTCCACCATTGCAGTATAGCAGATTTGCATGCGGGGTGATTATATCAGCAGGGCAGGGAAATGGCAATGGCAAGTTGAGAATCGCATCTCAAGAATCTGCAAAAGGCCGGGCTGTCTCATCCTGTTTGAGAGGCACCAGGAGGTAGAACGTGCTGCCTTCTCCCAACTGGCTTTTGACCCAAACGCGCCCCCCGTGCCGCTCGGCGATGGACTTGACAATCGCCAGCCCCAGCCCCGTACCGCGCTCCTGGATGTGCCCGCGTCGCGCCACACGGTAGAAGCGCTCAAACAGGCGCGCCTGGTCCACAGGGGCAATCCCAATCCCGTTGTCACTGACGGTAAACAGCAGACTCTCCGGCTGGAGGGAGACCTGCACTTCCACCCATCCCCCCGGCTGGGTGTACTTGATGGCGTTCTCGACCAGGTTGTGAAGGGCCTGCTGCAAAAGGGCACGGTCGGCCTCAATGATGGGCAGCGGCTCTTTCGGGAGTTGCACACGCAGGTCTATCTGCTTGTGTTCGGCGCGCAGTTGCAGGCCCTCAATCACGTTGTCCACGATTTCCTGAGCGGGCACTTTTTCAATCATCAACCCCACCCCGGCCTCGATGCGCCCCAGGTCCAGCAGGTTATTGACCAGGCGGGACATACTCTCAATGCCTTTGGAAATCTTGCGGATGTAGGCTATTTGCTGTTCGTTGAGGTTGCCGACCATCTCCAGCATAGTGGTGTAGCCGCGCATCAGGGTCAAGGGAGAGCGCAAGTCGTGGCTGACGGTGGAGACGAATTCGGTTTTGAGGGCATCCAGTTCCTTGAAGTGGGTGACATCCCGCAACACACAGACACGCCCCAGGAGAGCCTCATCCATCCGGATAGGAGAGGCAATCGCCAGGTAAACGCGACCATCCGGCAGAGCAGCCTCCGCCGATTGCTTCTCCAGGGCGGAGGAACGCAGCAAGGAAACCAGTTCCGGTTGATGCAAAACCCGCTCGATGGGTACACCGGAAAGGCTGTCATCTGCCAAATCGAGCACTCTCCGCGCCACCGGGTTGACCAACAAGAGGCGGTTCTTGTGGTCGGTGACCAGCACGGGGTCAGGAGTGGAATCCAGGATGGCGGCCAAACGCTGTCGCTCCACTTCGGAGTGCCGGAAGAGACGGGCATTGGAAGCCGCCAGAGACGCCTGTCCTGCCAGGGTCTCGAAGAAGCGTTTCTCATCCTGCGAGAAGACGTGCGGCTCATCGTGGGCTACCCACATCACGCCGTAATAGGTACTCTCGTAGTACAGGGCAAAGGCCAGCAGCGAACCGGGGATACGCGCATCCGGCGGAAAACGAAGCAGCGTCAGCCGCCCCGGATTAGTCAGAGAAATGGTCTTTTGGCGGCGGGTCAGTTCCAGGATTTGCAAGTCCAGATAAGCATAGGTATCGCTGGATTCGCCCACGCCAAAGGCGTTGGGTATCACCGATATTTCCCGGTCAAAGCCCGGCAGCAGAGAGGAAAGCAGCACGATGCGCGCCGCGCTGGCCCCGTCTTCAATGGCGGCGTTCAGGACGGGCAGCATGGCCTCCTCTATTTCCAGGGTAGAGGCCACCCCCTGGCTGACCAGCAGCAGGCGGTTGAGTTCGTCCAGGCGGGCTTTCAAACTTTGACGCATCTCCTCAAAAGACTGCCGCAACTGCCCGACTTCATCCACGCCGCCGGCCTGCAAAGGGCGCTCCAGATTGCCAGAGGCGATGTACTCGGCCTCCTCCCCCAATGTCCGCAGGGAACTGGTGACCAGGCGCAGCATGACCCGCAAAATCAAGGCCATCACGACGGCAAACAGGAACATCATGGCCGCCAACGGCCCAGCCGTCTGGAGGGCCAGTTCCTGGCTGAGACGCAAAGGCACCCACACTACCACTTTCCAGGGACGGCCCTCTGCCGTGCCTGTCATCAGCAGCCGCCGGGTACCGTCCGGAGCGATGACCTCCCCAAAATCCGGGGAGAGCGGCTGCTCGTAAACGCTCATGGCCAAGGAAGGGATGGTCGAGTACAGGACGTCATTGTTCTCGTCCAGCAAGTAGGCGCCCCCGCCCAGCGCCCGAATATCCTCAAAGGCGCTCAGCACCGGCTCCATGAGGGGGTTGACCGAGAGAACGGTGCGGCCAATCAAAGCCCCGCGGGGCTCGTCGCCCTCTTCCGCTTGCAAAGCGGCCACGAACACTACTTCAGCGCTATCCTCATCGCCGGCCCCCGCCACAGGGTACGACTGAATTGCCACCCCTTGCAGCGCCAATTCCACGGCCATGCTCTCCTCAAGCGGAGCGGTACTCAAATCATAACCAGCATCGGGGAAAGCGGCAATCGTCGCCCCGTCCCAATTGACCAATGCCAATTCCGTAAAGAACGGGATGCTGTGCATGTCAGTCTCCAGCACCTGCCGGATGTCGGCCCCGGTATCGTTCCACAGGCGCTCATCCTGCGCCCACTCCAAAAGCAGTGACTGACCGGTCTCCAGGAAAAACGGCACGCGCCTGGTGGCAATCTCGACCACGCCCCCCATGCGTTCCCGCAAGGAACGGCGGGCTGAACGTTCGGCAAACATCCAATTGCCGGCAATGACCAGCCCCACCAGGGCGACCAGAATGACCGTCATGGTGTAGAAGAAGCGTAAACCCAGGCTGCGCTCCGCGGGGGATGGCTCCCAAGGGGGGCGCGCTCCCCAGCCTGGCAACTTGCCAATCGTCCAGGCCTCGGCCACTATCCCGCCTATCAACAGCATCCCGGCCATGGCAGCCCAGGCCGAGGGCAAGTTCGACAGGGCGTAGTTCAGGTTAGTGGCGAGGTCTGCGTTGGGCAGCACTACCGTATCTACGATGAAAACTATGGGATAGAGGGCAGAAAAGAGCAGCGCGCTCCCCAATGGGTGGCGCACGAAGCGGTAGAAGGGCGTGCGATACCTTTGCCGCAGGAAGCCCCCCAAAAGCGCCCCGGCCACTGCGAGTTCCAGAGGGAAGAAAATGGAATGCCGGTTCCACAGGCCAATGATAAGTCCGGAGAGAAAGGCCAGCACCGCCGACCAGAGCGTCCCGTACATGCCCGCTGCCCAGAACCAGGGAACCGCGGCAAACAGGAGCAAAACCGCCCCATTGGGGTCTACCGGCCTTTCGGGGAAGGCCAACGCCTCCCAGGAAGGCAACTGCCACCCCAAAAGGAAACTGGCCACCACGGCGGCTGCTACCGCTCCCAAATACCCCAACCACTTCTGCGGACGCTTCTGCCAGAGCCGGTCATTCCACAAGATGTACAACAACGCGCCTACCCACACAAGAAAGAGCAGCCATCCCATCCACGTGGAGGGCCACTCAAAGTAGGGCGCATCGTTGAACAAAGGAAAAAGGAAGTTCA
>DRKV01000311.1 GCA_011051635.1 Chloroflexota bacterium
AAGGTCGCTCGCCTGGCCCGCCCTTGGCACGATGTCTTGAGGGTTTCTTCGGTTGTTAATGTGCTTTTTCCCGGCACGATGTCTTGATGTACGACACCTAACGCCTAACCTCGCAACGCCTAACCCTCACCTCGCACTTCGCACTCCGCACGCCCGCACGTGACACGTGATACGTGACACATGCCATGCCCCTCAATCCCAATGCAACTTCTCGTCCCTGATTTCGGGGATGCGCCCTTGGACCAGTTCGCTGAGGACGTGGTAAATCACGTCGGCATGGGGCGGGCAGCCGGGGACGAAGACATCCACGGGGACGACTTCGTGCAGGGCGCGGACATCTTCGGGGATGCCCAGGTCGGGGTGTTCGGGGATTTGGGCGCTCTCGTCGTTGCTCTCGGCCTCGACGTAAGCGCGGCGCAGGGCGGCCAGCGTGCCGCACAGGTTGCGCTGGGCTATCACGCCCCCGAAGACGGCGCAATCGCCCAGGGCTACCAGGATTTTGGCGCGCTCCCTCATCCGTTTGGCGACTTCCACATGGGTGCTCAAATTGACCGCGCCGCTCAGGATGCCCACGTCGACGCCTTCGGGGTCGGGGTGCTTCAAATCGGTGATGGGCGTAGCGCGAATCTCGGCGGCCTCGGCGATTTCGATGAGGCGCTCGTCAATGTCCAGCAAAGACATGTGACATCCGGCACATGCGCCCAGCCAGTCGGAGGAGATTTTGGGGGTCGTGGGAGGTGTCATGTATCAAGTGTCAAGTGCCACGTGTCACGTATCAAGTGCCAAGTGCCACGTGCGGGGTGCGGGGTGGTGATGAGGTGGGGGGATGATGGGGTGAGGAGATGATGAGGTGGGGAGATGATGAGATGAGGAGACCCGTTCCCCAATCCCTGCTCCCCAATCCCAAATCACCTACTCACCTACTCACCTACTCACCCATTCACCCAATCACCAAATCACCCAACCCTGCACGCCATTCCAGCGAGAGAGGCACGCCGAGGAGCAGGGCCAGCCGTTGGAGGGTCTCCAGCGTGGTGTGGATGCCCTCCGGCGGCGAAAGCGCGGCGCGGGCCTCTTGCAGGCGGCCTTCCAGGTTCAGGTAGTGCCCGCCCTGCTCCGTCCACAGGGGGGCGGGCAGCACCACCTCGGCCTGGGCGGTCAATTCCGAGTGCCAGGCGGCCTGGACGGCCACGAAAGGCACCTCCCGCAGCCGCCGGGCCAGGCTGTTGCCGGGCCGGTCGTCGCCCAGAAGGACGAAAGCGGCCTGCATCCCCTCCGTTGCGAAGCGCGTCTGGAGGCCGTAAGCCAGGGCGGCGCGGCTGTTGGCCTTCCCGTACAGGAGCAGGATTTTCGCCCCGCAGTTCCCGGCCAGTTCCAGGAGCGCGGCGACGGAGGCCTCGTCGGCCTCGCCCGTGAAGCCGCGTCCGATGACGATGAGGGGAGCGCGGCTGCTTTTCAGGATGCCGGCGGCTTTGGAGATGGCCTCGTCCCCGGAGAGGATTGCGGTACGGACTCCCTTCGAGAGGGCGCGCAGAGTGGAGAGCATCGCGGCCCCCGAAGCCTCCAGGCGGACGTGCGCCCGCCCGCTCAGGGGGTTATCGGAGGGGGCGCAGAGGATGAGCCGCGTCTTCTCCGGCAGGTTGCGCTTGAGGAAGAAGCCCGCCACCGGATGCCGGTTCACCAGGTCGGCCCCGATGAGGAGGACGCCGTCGGCGGAGCGCAAATCTTCCAGGGTGGCGCGGCGCTCCGGGGTCAGGTCCCGCTCCAGGGCGGGGTGGGTGGGGTAGCCCTCTTCCAGGCAGGCGACCATCGGGGCGTGCAATCCCTCCCGGAAGAGGCGGGCAAACGCGGCCAGGTTCTCGGCGGGGAGGCGGGTGGAAATCAGGGCGGCGGTCTTCTCCGCCGAGGCGCGCAATTCTCCGGCGATGCGTTCCCAGGCTTCTTTCCAGGTGGCGGCCTGCAACGACCCGTTCCGGCGCACCAAAGGGGTATCCAGCCGTTGACGGGTCTCGTAGAAGGGGCGCAGACGGCCTTCCTCGCACAGCAGTCCGCGGTTGGCGGGGGCTTCCCAACGGCTCTGGATGCGCACGAGGCGGTTGCCGCGCACCCGCAGGGTCAGGCCGCAGCCCACGCTGCACCCTACGCATAAACCGGGGACGGCTTCGGTCTGGGCGCTCAGGCCCTGGTAGGCGCTGTGCCGCTCGATGAGCGCCCCCGTGGGGCAGACCTCCACGCAGGTGCCGCACTTGATGCAGGAACTCTCGCCCCAGGGGAGGCCGTTGTCGGCGGTCAGGATGGTCTCCGCGCCGCGGGAGGCCATCCCCCAGGTGCGGTTGCCGACCAGTTCGTCGCAGGCCCGCACGCAGCGGCGGCACAGGATGCAGCGGTTGTTGTCCAGGACGAAGTAGGGGTGGGAGGCGTCCACGAGATAGGGCTTCCAGGGCGGCTGTATCGGCCAGTGGGTCATCCCTTCGGCGAGGGCCGCGTCCTGGAGGTCGCAATCCCCGCCGCTGACCTGACAGAACATGCAGAAGTGGTTGCGCTCGCCGAAGAGCATCCCCAGGACGAGACGCCGCGCCCGGCGCACTCTGGGCGTATCGGTCAGGACTTCCATCCCCTCGGTGACGGGGATGGTGCAGGAGGTTTGCAGCATCCGGGAGCCTTGCACTTCCACGACGCACAGGCGGCATCCGCCGTAGGGGGTGAGGTGCTCGAAATCGCACAGTTTGGGGATGGCGATGCCGTGCATCTCCGCGGCGCGCAAGACGGTGATACCGGAGGGGACTTGGAGGGGTTGGCCGTCAATGGTGATGGTGGGCATGAGGAGGGTGGGGGGGTGTCACGTGTCAAGTGTCACGTGTCAAGTATCAAGTATCAAGTGCCAAGTGCCAAGTGTGAAGTGCGACGTGCGGGGTGCGGGGCGCGGGGCGCGGGGTGTGAAGTGCGGAGTACGTTGTACGCTGTACGCTGTACCCTGTACCCTGCTCCCCAATCCCTAATCCCTGCTCCCTTCCATCGCACACACACCTGCCGGGCAGACTTTCAGGCGCAGGTGGGCTTCTACTTCGGCGCGGTAATGGCGCAGGATGTCCCGCAGGGGGACGGAGGCGCTGGTCCCCAGCCCGCAGTTGGAGAGGGTCGCCAGGGCCTCGGCGATGGTTTCCAGTTCGTCCAGGTCGCTCATCGTGCCCTGCCCCCGGCTGATGCGGGTCAGGATGGCGTGGGCGCGGCGGGTTCCCACCCGGCAGGGGGTACACTTGCCGCAACTTTCCACCCGAAAGAAGTTCATCAGCACGCGCGCCAGGTCAATCACGCAGGTATCTTCGTTGCAGATGAGGAGCGCGCCGGAGCCGAGCGAAACCCCCGCCTGCTTGTACGAGTTGAAGTCCATCGGGGTATCTTGCAGGCTGGCGGGCACAACCGAGCCGCTGGAGCCGCCGGTCTGGGCCAGTTTGAGGCGCGTCCCGTCCTCCATCCCGCCGCCGTAGATGGCGATGACTTCCCGCAGGGTGATGCCCAGGGGCACCTCGATGACGCCGCGGCGCTTGACGTTCCCCAGGATGGTGTACACTTTCGTGCCCGGACTGCCGGGCGTGCCGAACATGCGGTACCACTGCCAGCCGTTGCGGGTGATGGCGGGGACGTTGGCGAGGGTTTCCACGTTGTTGACCAGGGTAGGCTTGCACCACAGGCCGCAGGTGGTGGGGTAAGGGGGCCGGAAGCGCGGCTCGCCGCGTTTGCCCTCCAGCGATTCCAGCAGGGCGGTTTCTTCGCCGCAGATGTAAGCGCCTGCTCCGCTGTGAACGTGGATGTCGAAGGAGAAGCCGCTGTCAAGGATGTTTTCGCCCAGAAAACCGGCCTGCCGCGCCTGCCGGATGGCCTTCCGCAGGCGCGCTTGCGCCAGACGGTATTCGCCGCGGACGTAGATGTAGCCTTCGTCGGCCCCCACGGCGAAAGCGGCAATCGTCATCGCCTCGACGATGCTGTGCGGGTCGCCTTCCAGGATGGTGCGGTCTTTGAAGGTACCCGGCTCGCTTTCGTCGGCGTTGCAGACCACGTATTTCTTCTTGCTTTTAGCGCCCGCCACGAAGCGCCATTTCAGGCCGGTGGGGAAACCCGCTCCCCCGCGCCCTTGCAGCCCGGATTTGTAAACCATGTCTATCACGTCGGCGGGGGTGGAGGTGCCCAGGACGCGGCGCAGGGCTTCGTATCCCTCGTGCGCCAGGTAATCGTCCAGCGATTCGGGGTCTATCACGCCGACGCGTTGCAAGACGACCCGCTGTTCGGCGGGCAGAGTCCCCTTGCGGCGGGGCAGCCAGGCCAGCCGACCGGAAAATTTGTGAGGCGGCGGCATCAGGGCGGGGACGGGGCGGCGGCGGACGAGATGCTCTTCCACCACGAGAGGCACGTCCTCGACCCGCATCGGCCCGTACACGGCGGCCTCGGGATAGACAATCGCCAGGGGGGAGACCGTCTTGCAGCGGATGCCGCTGATGGTATGGACGGCGATTTCCCCTTCCAGCCCCCGGCGGCGGATTTCCTCGGCAAAGCGCTCTTGCACCGCGCCGGCGTTGCGCTCCCGGCTCAGCGGGTCATCGGAGACGAGTACCATGCTGCGAATAACTGTCATCGAAATTCCTTTTTACCGGCGCACCTGTTGGACTGATAACTCCTGTGATGAACGCAGTGAACGCAGATGACGCTGATATTTGCTGATTTACGCTGATTGAACAGATCTCCACACTTGCCAACCTTCACACTTGCAAACTTCACTCATACCGCTCCAGAATTTCACCCACCCCGTCGGGAGTCAAGTCCCCGTGGAGGTCGTCGTCCACCATCATCACGGGGCCGCGGTCGCATTGACCGATGCAACTGGTGGTCAGGAGAGTCCAACGCCCGTCGGGAGTGGTTTCGCCGGGGGAGATGCCCAGTTCGGCGCGCAGCGTTTCCCACACCAGGCGGCCTCCCTGGACGTGGCAGGGCGCGCTCTCGCAAAACTGGATGACGTGCCTGCCGCGCGGCTCGGTCGGGATGAGAGTGTAGAAAGTCGCCACGGAGAAAACCTGACCGGGCGCAATCTGCATGGCGCGAGCCACCTCCACCATCGCCAGGGTAGGGAGATAGCCGAGCGCCTCGCCGACGGCTTTCAGGACGGGGATGAGTTCGCCGCGGCTGTGTCCGTGTTCCTCCAGGGCCTCGTGTACGGCCAGCGTTATACGGTGAGAATCCACAACGGCATCCATGCAGTCTCCTCTGATTGTTCTCTATTTCACAATCACAGTGTATATCAGGGCAGGGGGCGCGTCAACTGTCAATACTCATACCTTAGGGGGTGAAACTTGTCCGCTGGGGAGGAAAAATGTCAGATAACAAAACGGCAGAAGCCGAGAGGCTTCTGCCGTGGAGGGGTGCGGGGGCAAAATAAACCGCGTCATTCGCTTTTGGGCGAATCCTGCGAAGAATTGTCCTCGGCTTTCTCGTCATCGCCTTGCAGACCTTCCCGAAAGGCGCGGATGCCGCTGCCCAATTCGCCGGCAATTTTGCCGATGCGCCCGACGCCGAAGAGGATGACGACGATGACCAGCAAGATAAGAAGTTCGGGTGCGCCAAGTTGTCCCATGAGGGTACCTCCATCAGGTAAAGAAATGTGTGCGGCTATTGTACCGCGTTTTGCATTGGCGTGGCGGGATGGGCCAGTTCGGGCGGCAGATGGGGCAGGGCAATCAGGGGGGCGTCGCAAGAGAGCATGGCGCGCTCGATGACGTTCCGCAGTTCGCGAATGTTGCCCGGCCAGCGGTGTTCCAGAAGCGCCCGCATCCCGGCGGGAGTGACGCCCTCGATGTTCAGCCCCATGCGGGGGTTGTTCTCGCGGATGAACAGCCCCACCAGGTCGGGAATCTCGTCCTTGCGCTCGCGAAGAGGGGGAATGTGCAAATCCACCACTTTGAGGCGGTAGTACAGGTCCTCCCGGAAGCGTCCGTCCTGAATCATGGCGGGTAGGTCGCGGTTGGAGGCGGCCAGCACCTGGACATCCACCTGGATTTCGCGCGTCCCGCCGACGCGCCGGAATTTGCGTTCCGCCAGGGCGCGGAGCAACTTGGCTTGCATATCCAGCGGCATGGAGGAGATTTCGTCCAGGAAGAGGATGCCGCCGTCGGCCACCTCCATCAAGCCGGATTTGCGTTTTTCTGCCCCGGTGAAGGCGCCCGCCTCGTAGCCAAAGAGTTCGGATTCCAGGACGGTGCTCTGGATGGCGGCGCAGTTGATGGCGATGAAAGGCTTGTTAGCGCGCGGCCCCAACTGGTGGATGGCGCGCGCCAGAATCTCCTTGCCGGTGCCGGTCTCGCCGGTGATGAGCACGGAGACGGAGGCCGCCGCGGCCCGCTGCGCCTGGTGGAGGAGTTGCTTCATGGCCGCGTTCTTGAAGACCATCCCCCCCAGTTTTTTGCGTTGCGCCTGACGGAGATGGGCCAGTTCCCGGCGCATGGCGACGATTTCCTGGGCGCGCAGGATGGATTTGTGCAGCCGTTCAAACTGAATCGGCTTCTGCAAGAAGTCGTGCGCCCCGTTTTTCATCGCTTCCACGGCCATTTCGATTTCGCCGAAAGCGGTAATCAGAATGATGGCGGGGCGGTTGGGCAGGTGGGCGGTTTCCTCCAGCAAGGCCGGACCATAGCCATCGGGGAGTTTGACGTCCAACAAGACGATGTCGGCGCGAGCGCTGGCAATTTCCTGGCGGGCCTCCGCCAGCGTGGAAGCGTTGAGCACCTCGTACCCTTTCTGGGCGAGGTAGGCACTCAGCATGTGGCGTGCGTTTTCTTCGTCGTCAACTATCAAAATGGTGGCACTCATAAAAATTTCTCCAAATGAGGGGCGGCTTACTTTTTCCCTTTCGGGCCGCGTTTAGCGGGAATCTTTCAGGATTGGCAGGGTGATGTGGAAAACAGTACCGCTTCCGGGGTAAGATTCTACTTGAATGGCCCCCCGGTGCGAAGTGATAATCCGCTGGGTAATGGCCAGTCCAAGCCCGGTGCCGCTTTTTTGGTCGGTGGTGAAGAAGGGGGCGAAAATTTGTTTCTGGATTTCTGGAGGGATTCCCACGCCAGTGTCGGCGACATCCACTTGAAGGACGGATTTTGGGGAACGACTATCTCGGGACGTGATTTTAATCGTCAAAGTGCCGCCATCCTCCATGGCGCGCAAAGCATTGCTGAACAGGTTGTTGAAGACCTGTTCCAGGGCGGCAGCGTGTCCCTCGATGAGCGGTGTTTCTATGGGACGCAGCAGGCGGGCCTCGACGTGCTGCCGAATGAAGCGGGGCTTCCACCGGCTAAGGAGGTTTTCTAATAACACAGTCAGGTCTAAAGGCTCTGCCTTTCCGTTGTTGCCTCGCGAGAAGGCAAGTATCGACTCCATCAGGCGCATAAGGCGCTGGGCGTCGGTTTGCATGCGCCCGATGAGTTCTTGTTGGGGGTCTTCGGGGGGCAGGTTGGCAGCCATGAGTTGCAACCCCATGCTGATATTGTTGACCGGATTGCGCACCTCATGGGCAAAAATGGATGTCACTTCCCCAAGAAGGGCGCGTTGTTCCAGTTGTTGGTTGCGGAGTTCTATGGCGCGCCGCTGGCTGAGGTCTTCTATCAGGATGAGAAGGGGAAAAGGGGGCTTTCCTTGCCCCAGGGGGATAACCTGGATTTGTGCGGGGAAAGGCGTGCCGTTGCGGTGGTGCAATCGGGTGTTGTTGCCCAGACGCTGGATGGTTTCCCCTTGGGAAGCGTGTTCCAGCATGATGTGGAGATTATCCGGCCCGATGAGAATATCCTGCACCGGCCAGTTGCGCGCCTCGGGGGAGGCGTAACCCAGGAGGGTCTCTGCGGCTGTGTTGAGATATTTGGTACGCAAATCCGCGCTGGTGTAGATGACGCCGACGGGAATTTTCTCGATGGTATCCTGGTAGCGTTGTATAGTGCCATTTTTTTCGGCTATTTGGCGTTGCAAATTCTGCCGCAGGCGTTCTTCTCGAATCAAAATATACAGGAACTTGCCTAACGTCCGCAGAGTCAGGAGAATGTGGGCGGGAGGCTTACGTTCCTGGTCGCCAACAACCAGTATCCCGATGAGATGTTGCTCGTGACCGACGGGCGCGGTGACCAAAAAGCGGTAATCGGCGGCGTGGGCGAGCACCTGAAGCCTGTTTTTGGGGCGTTCCCCGCGAGACCATGAGGTGGCAGCACGAAAAGAGGCCAGTTCCTGAGCGGAAATATGTTCTGGCAGGAAATGTTCCGGCAGGGAAGCAGCGCGCAGGCGGGCTTGTGGTGCTCCGGCCTCTGCTCGGTACATCCCCAACAAGCGCGCCTGTACCAGCGCCTGGACGGTGTGCAGCAGAAAGGGATTGATGGATGAATCCGCCTGACGATTGTTTACGAAAGCCGCAACACCCTCCAGCGCTTGCAAGAAATTACTCCCCCATTGTTCCGGAGGGATGGGCGTGGTGTAGGGGTGGAGTACGGTTTTACTCAGCACGACCACTGCCCAGGGGACATCATCGCCTAGAGAGCGGCAGGAAACATTGACCAAACGCCGGGTGCCGTTTCCCAGATTCAAGGTGTACTGTCGCTCGTCGGGGGATAGACTAGAGGCACAGTTCCCCGTAGAAAAACCGGCCAGCAGAGCCGGTAGCGAGAGTCGCAAGAGTTGTTTACGGGTATGGGCTGTCAGCGTGACAGCGGCGGGGTTGGCAGCCAGAATGCGCTGTTTGTCGCGATGGACGAGCAAAGCGGCTTCGGGAGTGAGGGCGAGTAATTGTTCTGCAATAGAAATCTGGAGCGGCGCAGCCTTCAGGAAGGGCAAAAGGTCTCGGGTCGTAGGAGTCATAGCGTAGGAGTCTCTGGCCTCAAATGTGGCTGGCGATACCATGTCGCAGCCGGGCGGGCAGAATGCCCTCCATCTGGCGGTATTTGGCAACGGTGCGCCGGGCAATCGGGTATCCCAGCGTTTTCAGACGATTGGCTAACTGCGAATCGCTCAGCGGCTTTTCTTCTTGCGCTACAATCGAACGCAGGGCGGCACGCACTGGTAAACTGCGGTCGAAGAAGCGCTCCAGCGGGATGATGCGGCGATTGGGCAATTGTACCGTTTTTCCTGCCACGGCGCGAGAGACGGTGGATTCATGTACGCCCAGGAAAGCGGCTACCTGAGCACGAGTGAGCGGCGTCAGGTACAGGTCGCCTTGCAGAATGAAGCGTCTTTGTTTGCGAGCCAGGTAGCGCAGCAGTTGTGCCAGGGCCTGGTTGCGTTGTCCCAGGGATTTGATGAGCAGGCGGGCGCGTTCCAGGTCTTTTTGCCAGGCAGGACGCCGGGCATCTTCCATCTCGGCAAGGGCGCGCCGGAAAAGCGGATTGAGACGCAGTTGCCCGCGCAACGGAGAGAGAATTTCCACCACCAGGGGGCTGTCGGGGTTGTTGGGTGATGCCAGCCTGATGAGTGCATCGGGACGACGGTACACCGGGGCTGCTGCGGGCGCGCCGTGATGCCAGTCTCCCCAATGGGCGCGGGCGGGGTAGGGGTTGAGATTTTCACGGATAAATCGCACCAGTGCAGCGCCCTCGGCTTCGGAAATTCCGAGGGCAAGAGATAGTTCGTGTACCTGATAGCGTCCCAGGTGTTCGAGATGCTCCTCGATGGCTCGCCGCGCCAGCGGAGGAACCTCTCGGCTTTCGCCGAGTATTTCCAGTTGAATGAGAAGCGCTTCCCTGGGAGTGGATGCCCCTACGCCCGGCGGGTCGCAACGCTGGATGCGGTGCAGCACGCTTTCTACGCGACTGGGCAGCACGTGGTGGTAACGGGCAACCTCCAGCGGGGGAATAGAGAGCAGGCCGTCCTCGTCCAGACTGGTCAGGATGTGGGCAGCCAGGGGACGTTCAGCGGGGGCCAGCGCGGGGGCGATTTGCTGGAGGATGTAAAGGGCCAGACTCCGTTCTTCGGAAACGTATTCATCCAATCCGGGGGCTTCATCGGGAGAGATAGAGCCGCCGGTGAAGGCGCGCTCCGGTATGTCCCAGCGATGGGAGATAAAAACCACCGGTTCGTCGTTGCTGCCAGTCGGGTGACTGCACACCGGACAGGGACCGTTCCCGCGAAGGGGGCGCAGGCACTGCGGGCAGCGCCGCGACTCTTCCAGCTCGAGAGCGGGGTTTTTGGCAAGCAGACTGTGAATTTTCTCCCCCAGTTCCTCGATATTGAGCGCCAGCAGGCTCATGGTCTGTGCCAGATGAGCGGTGGTGAGCGTGCGAAGTTCTTGGGATTGAATCTGGTACATGGGGGCCTCGCGGAGGAAGTATAGCACTATTGCCTATGGTTGCAAGTTTCGTGCCAGCCTGGGCGTTGCAGGTTTGTCACGGGGCTGCACGGTACTGGCAGGGGGGCTTTGGTACAATAACGTACCTCGTACAGCGTACAGGGTACAACGTACTCTGTACTTTTTACCCACTTACCTCATCACCTCACCACCTTGTCCCCTCTTTCTC
>DRKV01000312.1 GCA_011051635.1 Chloroflexota bacterium
AGTTCGCCGCGCTCTACCAGTTTATTGACGAAGTTTTCGGCTTCATCCTGCGCCAGCGCCACGGCCCCGATACCGGCCATCAGGACTTTGCGGGCAGCCTCGTACAGCGTGCCGCGCTCTTCTTCGGTCTTGGGGGCTTTGGTTGTCGTTTTCTTTGTCATCGGAACACCTCCTGGTGGATTTGTGCAGCATCTTTTATAACGCATCGCGTCACGATTCGAATATAACACACCGCGTCATAAAAGTCAATGGGTTTGCGAGAAACTCCCCTTTGGGCTATACTATTTACACACCACAAAACCGCTTTAACAAATTCCCCAGGGAGAGAAACGATGAGCGTTTTCAAGAGTTCGGAACAATTTTATGAGTGCGTGGGGGCCTTGATGGATGAGGCCAAAATGGACCCCAAAGTAGGCAGCAAAATCGCCAAATCCGGCATCGTCATCCAGTTTCGCTATACCGACCCGGAGGCGATGACCACCATCAACGCCAGGGGAAAGCCCACCCAACCGGGAGCCTACGTGGACGTCATCCACGGCCCCTGCGACCTGAAACCGGACGTGGTGATGAGCATGAAAGCCGACGTCGCCCACGCCTTTTGGCACGGCAAGGTCAACCTGATGCGCGCCCTGGCGAAGAAAGAAATCGTCGCCCAGGGGCCTATCCCCAAAATCCTCAAACTCCTGCCCGCCGTTCAGCCGCTCTACAAGCGTTATCCCGTGCTGTTGCGCGAGAAGGGTTACGGGAATCTGGTTTTGAAGTAAACCGATTCGCAACACAGGACGGAAAGCGATGAAAAAGGCCCTGATTATCCACCTCAACGAAGGGGAGGAACGTTTTACCGCCCGTGTTTTGGGACGCGACCTGGAAATCCTCCACATTGGAGCCTGCGGCGACCCGGAGAGGGTGCGCGCCTTGCTGCGGGAACACGACGGCAAGGTAGATGCCATCGGCCTGGACGGCTATCCGCAAGAACTCAACCTGGCCGGCTACCGGATGCCCCACGAAATCGGGCGCGCCTTCCCCCAGGAGGCCCCCAACACGCCCGTCGTGGACGGGAGCGGGGTGCGCCACGCCCTGGAAAGTTGGAGTCTGATTCTGGCAGAACGCGCCCAGCCCGGCCTGTTCAGCAAGAAGCACGTCCTGATGACCCCCGGCCTCAACCATCACAGTCTGGTGCGCGGGATGCGCCGCTACACGGACGACATCCGCTACGCCGACCCTGTAATTTACTTTGCTCTCCCTGACTTCCCCATCTTCACTTCCCCCAATCTGGCAGGACGCATTGCCATCCCCACCCTGGAGCAGTTGAAAGACGCACCTTTTCGGCGCATCATTCCCCAGCCCGGAGAAGCGGGGACGCCCAGAGCGGCGAAGCCCTTCCAGTGGGCCGACGTACTCGCCGGGGACATCGGCGCCATCCGCCGCTACGCCCCCAAAAACCTGAAGCGCAAAATCGTGGTCGTGGAATGGGCGGACGAAGAGGCTCTGCAAGACCTGAAAGACCGCGGCGTCTCCATCGTCGTCAACCTGATTCCCTCTCTGGACGAAGCCGACGCCCTCCCCTTCCGCTCGGCGGCGCTGGTGGAGGCCATCCTGGTGGCTCTGCGCGGCGACCCTTCCCAGCCGCTCACCGAGAACACCTACCTGGATATGGTCGCCGAACTGGAGTGGCATCCCGACATCCACTTCTTGCAGCCGGAAGAAGCCGAAATCAACCGCTTCGCCTTCGTCATCCACCCCCTGAGTGTGGAATTCATCCACAAACACAAGTGGTTCCGCTGGACTCGCTACCTGCCCGACCCGTTGGTGGAGGCCGTGGCCGCCTACATCCCGCCCCTGTATATCTCCCGGATTACCGGCGGGCAGTCGCCCGCCACGGGGCAGAAAATCGAAGGCCACCTGATTGCTCTGGGGGCCACCCCGCGGGAGATGATGCGCCACAGCGAACACTTCACCTACCGCAAACTCAACCGGGCGGCCCGCATGGCCGAGCGGCTGGGAGCGCGCATCATGGGGCTGGGGGCTTTCACCAGCGTGGTCGGAGACGCCGGCATCACCGTGGCGCACGAGGCCGACATCGCCATCACCAGCGGGAACAGCCTGACCGTAGCCGCCACCCTGGAAGCCGCCAAGCAGGCGGTTGTCAAGATGGGCGCCCAAGACCTGAGCAAAGGCAAGGCGATGATTGTCGGCGCGACCGGCTCGATTGGCTCGGTGGCCTCCCGCCTCCTGGCGCAGGCCATCTACGACGTGGTGCTGGTCGCCCCCAATCCGGCCAAACTGATTGACCTCAAGCGCCGCATCTTGGCAGAGACCCCCCAGGCGCGGGTCGCCATCGCCACCCGCACGGACGAGTTGATTGGCGAATGTGACCTGATTGTCACTACCACCTCCGCTTTCGGACAGCGCGTCATAGACATCACCCGCTGCAAGCCCGGCGCGGTCATCTGCGACGTCGCCCGCCCGCCGGACATCAGCGAGGAGGAGGCCGCCCTGCGCCCCGACGTGCTGGTCATCGAGAGCGGAGAAGTACTCATCCCCGGCGAGATTGACTTCGGCTACGACATCGGCCTGCCGCCCAAGACGGCCTACGCCTGCCTGGCCGAAACCGCGCTCCTGGCGATGGAAGGCCGCTTCGAAGATTACACCGTGGGGCGCAACATCTCGGTAGAGAAAGTCAAGGAAATCTACCGCCTGTTCAAGAAGCACCAGTTCCAGATTGCCGGCCTGCGCTCCTTCGGACGCTACGTGACGGACGATTATGTAGCCGAAAAGCGCGCCCTGGCGGATGCCCTGCGCAAAGACCCGCGGGATTTCGCCCGCCTCCAGGCTGAGGCCGCCGCCCAACTCGCCAAACTCCCCCCCGCGGCCAAAGGCGTCAAACGTCAGGACGAAGAACGCGCCTGGGCCTGGGCCGCCGCCGGCTTCGCCCTCCTGAGCGCCGTGCTGTGGTTCAGGAGGAGGAAGTAGAGGCGTGTCACGTACCACGTATCAAGTGCCACGTACCACGTGTCATGTACCACCTGCGAAGTGCGGCGTGCGACGTGTACCCTAACCCGCAACCCCCTACCCCCGCAACCCGCAACCCGCAACTACGCGACTACCAGACCACCCGACTACCCGACTACCCCCCCAGGAGTCCCCATGCCCCGAAAAAAGAAACCCAAAACCGTGCTAGTCACCGGCGTGAGCAGCCAGTGGGGGCAATGGCTGGCCGCCAAATTGAGCGCGCAACCCGGCCTGCGCCTCATCGGGATAGATACCGCCCCCCCGCCGGAGACCATCGAGGGCCTGGATTTCGTCCAGGCCGACATCCGCAACCCCCTCCTGGCCGAATTCCTCGAACTGGAGGCCGTGGATACCGTCTGCCACCTGGATTTCATCGAGCGTTACCGGCGCAGCGAACCGGTCTTCGAGCACAACGTCATCGGCACGATGAAACTCCTCGGAGCCTGCGCCCAGGCCGGCGTGCGCAAAGTCGTCTTCAAAAGCAGCACGCGGGTTTACGGCGCTTCGCCGCGCAACCCCGCCTTCCTCACCGAAGCCCGCCCCATCCGCGGAGCGCGGCGCTACGGCTACAACCGCGACCTGGTGGAAATAGAATCCTTCTTCAACGGCTTCCAGCGCCAGCACCCGGACATGGTGCTCACCATCCTGCGCTTCCCCAACATCGTCGGGCCGCGGGCCAACACCCCCTTCACCCGCTTCCTCAGCGACCCCAAAGCGCCCGTCCTGCTGGGCTTCGACCCCATGATGCAGGTCATCCACGAAGAAGATGTCGTCCGCGCCCTGCTGCACGCCGTCCGGGGCGACTACCCCGGCGCGTACAACGTGGCCGCCGAAGGCATCCTCCCCCTGCTCAAAATCATGGGCATCGCGGGCAAAATCCCCATCCCCCTCGTCCACCTGCTCCCCTACTGGGCGGTCAACCTGGGGACGCCGCTTTCCCGTCACCTCCCCATCGAGCCGGACTACCTGCGCTACCGCTGGGTGGCCGACTTGCAGCGGATGAAAGAAATCATGGAATTCACCCCCGAATACACCGCCGAGGAAGCCCTGCGGGAGTTCGCCGGAGAGCGCCGCGCCCGCCGCTACATGCCCGAAAAATCCCCCCTCGCCTACGATGAGGAGCGCCTCCGCGACACCATCGAGCGCCGCCGCCGGATGCGCGCCGCCTCCAAACGCCGCGCCCCTCAAGGAGCCTGAGCCATGTTCCAAGACGATGTCATCCCCCAAGAAGAACCGGAAGTAAGCGGAGAAGCCCCGCGGGAGAGCGCGCTCCCCAAAGATGCAGCCGCCCCTGAGGGAAGCGCGCAACCCCAAAGCGCCGCGGGAGCAGACTCCCTTTCAGGGGCTGCCGCTCCCCCCGAAAACGGCAGCCCCCCCGAAGACGAGTCCGCCTTCCGCGCCGCCCTCCGGGAAGAACTGGACGACCTCATCGAGCGCATCCGCAAGACCAACCCAGAGTACGCCCCTCCCCCCTTCTCCCCCCGCGCCCTGCTGGATTTGCTCCGCCGCAACCTCGCCAATTTCCCCCCCGACTTCCAACTGGATATTCTCGAGCGCCTGCGCGAGAGCCTCAACGCCGACATCTTCGACCTGGATACCTGGAAGGGCATCTGGTACATGCTCAACTACACCCTGGAATACCAGACCGACATCCTCAAGCGCCGCATGACGGGCGAATACGAGACGGACGAATGGGGTCTCGACCAGGAATTTCTGGATGCGGTGCGTCCCTTCCTGGAATTCCTGTACTACAAATACTGGCGCGTGGAAGTCAGCGGCCTGGAGAACGTCCCCGAGGAGGGGCGCGCCCTGCTGGTCTCCAACCATTCGGGGCAATTGCCGATGGATGGGGCGATGATTGGGCTGGCGATTTACAACGAACACCCCGCCCACCGCCTGGTGCGCACCCTGTACGCCGACTGGTTCCCCACCCTGCCGTTCGTCTCCATGACGCTGGAGAAACTGGGGCAGGCGATGGCAAACGAGGAAAACGGCATCCGCCTGCTGGAAGCCGACGAATTGGTGGCCGTCTTCCCCGAAGGGTACAAGGGAGTGGGCAAACTCTTCAAGGAGCGCTACCGCCTGGCGCGCTTCGGGCGCGGCGGATTCGTGCGGATGGCGCTCAAGACGCAGGCCCCCATCATCCCCATCTCGGTGGTCGGGGCGGAGGAAACCTACATCTCGCTCTACAAATCCACCACGCTGGCAAAACTGACCGGCTTCCCCTACTTCCCCATCAGCCCAACCTTCCCCTGGCTGGGGGTGCTGGGGCTGGTTCCCCTGCCGACCAAGTGGTACATCGACTTCGGCGAACCGATTCCCGTGGATGGCTACAGCCCCGATGCGGCCAACAACCTGGTGCTGGTCTCGCAACTGACCGACCAGACCCGCAACATCGTGCAGGAGATGATTTACAAACGTCTGGCGCAGCGCCGCTCGGTCTTCTTTGGATGATGCCCCCTTACCGCGACACCGCCCATCTGTGCAACGTGATGCAGGCCCTTTTCGAGGGCCTGCGCTCTCGTCCCGGCAACCCTGTGGACGCCCTGGGGCGCAGCCGACTGGTCATCCGCCTGCAACTTGCCGCCCCGGAGGGCATCATCCTGATTGACGGGCGCGCCCGTCCGGTCTCCGTCACCTGCGGCAAGGGGAAGGCGGCGCGTCCCGACCTGGACGTGTACCTTTCCTCCGAAACGCTGCACCGCATCCTGCTCGACGAACTTTCCCTGAAAGAAGCCCTGGCGCGCAAACAAATCACCGTCCGCGGGCCGGTGTGGAAAACTTTCTCGCTGGCCGACATCTTTCGGGAAGGCCGTGCTCTGTACCCCGGAATTGTGAAAGACCTGTAAGAAGAGAGACCTGTCAGGTTTTGGAAACCCGACAGGTCTTCGCCTCAGGCGGCAATGGTTTCGAAGGCTACTCTCACCCCCTGCCCGACGTCCTGCGGGGCGTAATTCAATTTTACGCGTTCTCTAGCAGCAACTCCAACTGCGCCAGGGTGCGCTGCAACTGGCGGACGGGGTTGCCCCCTTCGGCAATGGAGCGGCGCGCCCCCAGAATGCGGGAGAGCACCCGGTAACGGGCTTC
>DRKV01000313.1 GCA_011051635.1 Chloroflexota bacterium
ACCAGTTCCACTTCGGCCCCCGCCAGGGATGGGGAGGAAGGCAGCAGGGAGAGTTTCAGCCGCGGGTTGTGCAGGATGAAGCCGCGGGGAGAATTGCCGTCCAAAAGGGACTCGTAAGTGCCGCCGCGCACCTCGTTCTTCTCCACCCCCAGGCAGGAGGTGGCATTGGCCTGCGGGTCCAGGTCCACCAACAGGACGCGCTGTCCGTAGTAGGCCAGGTAGGCGCCCAAGTTGATAGCGGTGGTGGTCTTGCCCACGCCGCCTTTTTGGTTCACGATGGTGTAGATGCGCGCCATGTTCAGAAAACCTCAACCGCGGTGGATTCGATTTCCTGCGGGGTGGGGATGCTCGCCAGCCCGCGGCGGGTGACGGAAAAAGATGCCAGCCGGGTGGCGAAACGGGCTGCTTCCCACGGGTCCTGAGTGTGGTGCAGGCGGATGAAGAAGGCCGCGGCGAAGATGTCGCCCGCGCCGGTGGTATCCACGACCTCCACGGCGGGAGGGCGGAAGCGGCGTACGTCACTGTGCCAATAAACCCGCGCCCCCTCCGCCCCTTCGGTGACGACGATGACGGGGCAGGCGTGAATCAGTTCTTCGATGCGGCTCTCATCCCCATTGATGTCCTCCAGGCTGAAGACGGCTGCTGAGGCGTTGCTCAACACGAAGCGGGCTTCGGGCCACTCCCCGGCGCGTACCATCCCGCCGGCATCCCACTCGCGCAGCCAGCCCTGGGGGGTGACGCCCAAAAAGGAATCCGGGAAGTAGCGCACCAGGTTGGGAGAGACTTCCTGGGCGACGGGGGCGAGATGCACGATGGGAGTTTGCATCCACGTTTCGGGGATGTGGGGGTAATCCAGGGGCTGGGCGCGGGCCAGGACGTGCTGGCGACGGCCTGTGGGGGTTTCGGTGTTCTCGAAGGTGGTGCTGTATTCCGCGGGGAGAGTGACCACCGGAATGCCCTCCAGGACGGGGGCGTAGAAATCGTCGGCGTGCGAGGTGACGATGCCGACGCGCTTTCCCAGACGGCGGGCGGTCAGGGCGGCGTAGGCCACCGTGCCGCCGACCTGATAGCCTTGCGGGGTGAGGTCGCGGGTGAGATGTCCGATGAGAAGGTAATCTATCGGGGCGGGGTGTTGGCGTTTGAGCATGGCTGAATTATACCGAAAAACGCCGCAAACAAAACGGGCTTCCGATTTTGCCCGGAAGCCCGCTCGCAGTGCGTTCTACTCGTCTTTGGGGATGATGGTCACCTTGCGGCGGGGTTCCTCGCCCACGCTCTCGGTGGTGACATCGGGGTGGTCGCGCAGGGCCAGGTGGATGATGCGCCGTTCGCTGGCGGGCATGGGTTCCAGGGCCTGCCTCCGTCCGGTCTTGACGACTTGCTCGGCGAGGCGCTGCGCCAGGCGCTGCAATTGCACCGTGCGGCGCTCCCGGTAGCCTTCCACGTCAATCACCAGGGGGAGGGAGCGCCCCAGTTCCTTGTTGACGATGAGGGAGGTGATGTACTGCAAGGCCTGGAGGGTCTCGGCCCGGCGGCCAATCAGGATGCTGAGGTCCTGGCCGCGGATGTCCACCCAGGCGGTGGGGCGGCGGTGCCGGCCTTCGGGGGGCTTGTAATGGGCGCTGACCTCCGCTTCGACGTGCATCTTTTCCAGCAGGTCCTGGACGGTCTCGACGAGGATTTGCAGGGCGCGGGCATCTTCGTCGGATTCTTCTGCGGGTTCCGCGGCGGCCTGGGGGACGGGAGGTTCCTCCTCGGCGGGAGGGGGAGCGGGAGATTCTTCGGGGGAGGCTGTCTCCTCCATAACGGGAGCCGCTTCGGGGGCGGCCTGTTCCGCCGTTTTGAGGCTCAGGCGAATCCGGGCCGGGCGGGCGCCTAATCCCAAAAAGCCGCGGCTGCCCTCCTCCAGAATCTCGACCTTTACTTCATCGCGAGAGAGGTTGAGTTGCCGAAGTCCCTGTTGCACGGCCTCCTCGACGGTGGGTGCCTGAACTTCCAAAGGGGCTGTTTGCTCGTTTTGCATACGTACCTCGCTGGTTGGGGTGGTAACGGAAAGCGCAGCCGCACCCGCATGGGGTGTGCCGCGCCTACGATGCAAGGTTTACTTGCCGGAGGGAAGCAGGTTGCTCCACTCCAGTTTGCCCATGGCGGCGTACTGGATGATGGTCATCAGGTTGCTGGTGACGAAGTAGAGGGCCAGTCCGGCGGCGTAGGCGTAGGCGAAATAGCCCAGCATGAGGGGCATGTAGAGGTTCATCATGCCGGTCATCTGGGCGGCCTGGGCGTTGTCGCCCCCGGTAGGGATTGCCATCAGTTTGGTTTGCAGGTAGGTGGTGACGACGACCAGGATTGCCAGCACGGGGATGCCGATGCCGAAGACTTGCAGGCGTTCCGGCTGCCCCAGGTCCATCCACAGGAATTTGCTGTTGAGAGGGATGAGTTTGGAGGCGTTGATGATGGGGTAGAGCGACTTGGAAAGAGTCAGGAGCGGCAGGGGGGTGTCGGCCAGGGCGCGGATGACGGCCTGGTACAGCCCGATGATGATGGGGAACTGTATCAGGGAGGGCAGGCAGGAGCCGAAGGGGCTGACGCCTTTTTCCTGGTAGAGTTTCATCTGGGCCGCGGCCAGTTTTTCCTTGTCGTCTTTGTGCTTGCGCTGGATTTCTTTCCACTCTTTGGATTGCTGCAATTCCTGCATGGCCTTTCCGCTTTCCTGCTGCTTGGCGGTGATGGGATAGAGTATCAGGCGCACCAGGATGGTGAAGACGATGATGGCAAGGCCAAAGTTCTGCCCCAGGATGGTGTAAATCCAGAGCAGGGTGTTGAGCATGGGTTGGATGATGTAGGTTTCCCACATGGTTGGGTAGTTGGGTAGTCGGATAGTCGGGTGGTCGGGTGGTCGGGTGGTCGGGTAGTCGGGTGGTCGGGTAGTCGGGTAGTCGGGTAGTCGGGTGGTCAGGTGGTCAGTGG
>DRKV01000314.1 GCA_011051635.1 Chloroflexota bacterium
AGGCGCTTCTCGGTGCCAATCAACCCCAGGAGGGCCTCTCCATGATGGACACCTACCCCAAAAGCAAGGTGATAATTGGGGGGCAGAGCCGCATGTAAAGCCCGGATGCCGTCCCGGATTCCCAGGGCGGCGCGCACCGCCCGCAAAGCGTGGTCTTCCTGCGGGATAGGGGCGTTGAACCAAGCCATGACCGCGTCTCCCATGAATTTATCCACCGTGCCTTCCTGCGCCAAAACGGCATCGGCAGCAGCAGCCAGGTACTTGTTGAGCACGTTGAATAATTCTTCCGGGTCCAGATGTTCGCTGAAAGAGGTGAAGCCGCGAATATCAGCGAACAGAGTGGTGATTTGGGTGCGCTTGCCCCCCAATTGCAGTTTATCGGGGTCCAGTTGGGAAATTACGGCGGGAGAGACCATGCGCTCAAACATGCGCCGTTCGGCTTCCAGGCGCTTCTTTTCCGTGAGGTCATCCAAGACGATGGCAACGCCCTGGGTCTCCTGGTCGGCATCTTTCAAGGGAGACAGATTCACGCTCAGGAAGACATTCCCCTTGCCCGGCAAGGAGGAAACGACTTCCAACCCTACAATGGAACGGTCTTCCTCCCGCACCGTTCCCACGTAGGGGGCGAGGTGGTCGGAGAGCGGCGGGACGACGTCATCCAGCGAGCGTCCCAGGATGTTCTGCGCCGCCCTGCCCAGGATGGCCTCCGCTGCCCGGTTGCACATCGTCACGCGGTCTTCCATATCTGCTGTGATGACGCCGCTGACGATGGACGAGAAGACGTTATCCATCAAATTCTTGAGTTCGGTGACTTCATCAAGGGTACGGCGCAGCGACTCAAACAAGCGGGCGTTCTCGATAGCAACCGCAGCCTGGTTGGCAAAAGCCAAGAGCAAATCCCGGTCCGCCTCGGTGAAGATGCCGGAGCGGATACGGTTATCGGCATAGATGACGCCGGTGAGTTCCCCTTTGACCTTTAGCGGGACGCACAGAATGGAACGCAGGTTGTAAGCGATGATGCTCTGGTGCCCGCCGAAGCGCGGGTCTTCCTGCGCGTTGGTCGTCAGGATTGGGTCTCCCGTTTCGGCCACCCGGTCAATAACGGTGCGGCTGATGGCAAATTCAGAAGGGTCAAGGGATTCCTGTTCCCAATTGCGGGCTATCCGAATAGAGAGTTTCCCATCCTGGCCGCGCAGCATGAGAAAGCCCCGTTCGGCGTTGGTCAGCCGGATGATGGTATCCATTACGATACGCAACACAATGCCGGGGTCCAGGGAGGAATTGATTACCTGCCCAATATCAGCCAACGCCAGAAGGCTGGTGTAGTCCTCCTCCTTGCGAGCAACCTGCTTCTTCAGTTGTCCCAGGTTTCGGATGAGTTGGTCCACCTGGTCGAGTAAATGGCGCTCGATGGTGTACGGGCTGCGGTGCAGGGCGCTTTGTATTTGCCGCACCACGCCGTAGAGAATCTCCATCTGCTGACTCAAGGTCATGCGCGTTTGTTGGGTGGTGGAATGGTCTTCACTCACGATAGGCTCGCTTTCATGCAGTCAGGGAAAAATCAGACGGACGAGTGTCTCACAACTTCGTTCAGGGGGAGTGAACCAGTTGTGCAATCTCGGCCAACGTGTATGGTTTGAGGCGGATATCTTTGATACCGCGCTGCAAATACTCTGTTGTGCGCTCCACGTTGAGAGCGGTTGTCAAAATGATGGTTTTCTCACCAACCCCGGTTTCCCTGACCGCCCGGAGAACGTCTTCCAGCGGCATACGCAATTGGAATTCATCCACCAGCACCAAATCGGGGTTGCCGTCTATGCGAACTTCCTCAGAGCGGTGAGTCACTACCTTGCCGGCCCCAACGACTACGCTCCCAAAGAAGTTCGCCCATTGGTCATCGTCGTCCAAAAGGAGGATATTCTCCGCCCCTCCGCTGATGTTCTCGACGGGCAAGTAGGTGGCTTCCGGCAATTCTATGTGGATAGTGGTGCCTTCACCGGGGTTGCTTTGCAGCGTCATGTGCCCCTGCAACTGGGTGATGATGTGCAGCGCGGCGGTCAATCCCAGACCATGATGCTCGGGGCCTTTCGTACTGTAAAAAGTCGTCCAGATTTTTTCTTGCGCCTCGGGAGGAATCCCCACCCCGTCGTCTTGGATATCCACAGCGATAAAGCCTTTTTCCTCCGCCGGATACACCCGCACGCGGATACGGGAAGCATCCGCCTCGAGGGCATTCTGCAAGAGGTTGCCAAAGGCCCGCGTCAACTGGGTGGTATCGGCCAGCGCCATGGATGTGTCGGAGGCAACCTGTATCTCCAACATCTCGGCGGGGATGTTGCGCTGGACAGCCGCGGATTGCGCCACGTCGGCGGGCATGCACGGACGAGGTTTTTGTTCACGCGCCTGACCGATGAGTTGCTCCTTCACCTCCATTATCAAGCGTGCGCTCTCGGCTATCATCTCCAGGTCTTCTTTCATGGATTCCACATCCATTTCGCCAGAATCCAGGTCCTGCCGGAGGCGTTCTGTGCTGAGCGTAATGGGCAACGCTTTATTGCCAATCCAGTGAATGGCTTCCGTGGTCGCGGTGGTAAGCGCCTCGTACACTTTGGTGCGCAGCAATTCCGCATGGGCGGCTTTGAGGGCCTCGATGTTCTGGGCGTTCTTGATGGCAACCGCCAGATGGTCGGCCATGGTTTGCAGGGTGGTGATGTCATCCTGGTTGAAAGCGCGTTCTTCCACGCTCTGCACGGTAACCGCTCCCAAGATTTCATCCCCCACCATAAGCGGCAGCGCCATTTCAGAACGGGTGTGCGGCAAATGCGGATTTTTGAAATGCACCCGCTCTTCTCCCACATCCAGCGCAATGCGGGCTTCCCCCAGAGCAATGGAAGCCCCAATCATGGAGTTCCCGCCGACTTTCAAGCGGTGGTTCTCGGCCAGCATGGCCTTTCCGGGTTCGCCGTAGCCGGCGCGCAAAACCGCCCACTCCTTGCTCTCATCCAGCAGGAAAATACCGGCATAGTAAAAGCCGTAAGAGTCGCAAATAATATCCACCATGCGGGGCAATAAAATGTCCAGGTCGAGGATGGATGTGACCTGCTTGCCCACCTGATTGGCCGCCCGCAAAAGCCGGGCGCGGCGCTCCGCCTGACGCAACAACTCCTGATTGCGGCGGTGCAAACGGGCATTGTGGATTGCCACCGCCAACTGGTCGGCCATGGCCTGTAAAGCGGCGATGTCCTCTTCGCTGAAGGCCGCCTCCTCTGTGCTTTGCACGGTCAGCGCCCCGATAGCCTCGTCATGCACCACCAGCGGCAGGGCCATCTCCGAGCGGGTATGGGGCAGGTGGGGATTCTTGAAAAAGACGGCTTCCTCCCCCACATCCAGCGCGATACGGGCCTGGCGCTGCTGAATGGCAGAGCCAATCATGGAGTTGCCACCCACGGCCAATTTGTGGCCCTCGGCAATCATCTTGCGGCCAGGTTCCCCCCGACCGGCACGCAACACCGCCCACTGGCCGGTAGAATCTACGAGAAAAACCCCCGCATAGTAGAAAGAAAATTCATCGCAAATGATGTCAACGGTTTGCTGCAATAATTCATCGGGGTCCAAAATGGAGGTAACGTTGCGGGCCACCCGCGCCGCAGTGTACAACAAGACGGCATGGCGGTCTCGATTGGAAAATGTCGAAGCATTCATGGGCATCCTTCTTTCATTCCTCTAAAAGCGGTTATCAGGCCTCCGGGCCAGTAAGTTTTTGAATCAATTCCACCAGTCCCTGCTCGCGGCCCTTGACAAAGTAGGCCGTCGCGCCGCGTTCCACGGCTCCGCGGGCTTTGGTGATTTCGTCGTAGGCAGTCAGGACAATAACCTTCAAATCCGGATTCTGCTCCCGCAAACGGGCCAGCAAGTTCAATCCGGCCTCAGGGTCGGGCTGGCCGTCAAAATCGGGCATGTTCAAGTCCAGCACCGCCAGGTCAATCGGAGAACCTGCGGCTGCCGCATCCTGAAAAGTTTCCAGGCCGGCATTACAATCCGCTGCGGCCAGAACATCGAAACCGGCACGCAGCAAAGTTTTTTCCAAACTACGGCGCACCAGTCTCTCGTCATCCACCAATAGTATCTTCAGCATACATTTACCTCCATCAAATAGGGGGGAATAACCTCGCAATTATTGTCATTGGGCAAGCGCCACAGGCAGGCACACGTGAAAGGCCGCTCCCTTGCCGGGTTCACTCTCTACCCACAATTTCCCTTTGCTCTGGGTGATGATTTGCATACAGGCAGGCAGTCCCAGGCCCGTCCCGCCGCGGTCGCCTTTGGTCGTGAAGAAGGAAACCCAGATTTTCTCCTGGATTTCGGGAGGGATGCCGGGACCGTTATCGGCCACCACCACCTCAACGTACCCCGGCTCCACCGTCCCGCGAGCGGATACCCGAATTTGAGGCTGGTCGGTATCTTCCAGAGCCTCCCAGGCGTTCTTTATCAGGTTGACAAACACCCTTCGGATTTGCCGTTCATCCCCAAAAGCGGGCGGCAATCCGGATTGTATCTCCATCCGCACCACACCGGGGGGCAGTCCCATCTCCCGCGCCACCTCAGGGAGCAGCACATCCAAATGGAGGGGAGCATCCTCCCGCCGGCGGGCAGGGCCAATCAGGTCTTCCTTGATATTGAGAATGATGTTGGCGCTGTTCTCGATGATGAACAGGTCTTCCAGGATGGATTCCAGACTGAGGAGGACGCGCTGCCGACGTTCCGGCTGGGCTGCCAGTTGTTCGGCGAGAGGAGCGAGTTCCACGCCCTGTTCCGCGGCTTCCTCGGCCATGTTCTCCCAGACAGAGGCAAAGGGAGGCCGCTCCGAGACAGTCCGGGCGTGTTCATACAGGCGATGGGCAGCGGCCAGAAAGGTGAGCAGGTCTTCCCGCACCCTCCGGGCGCTGCCGGGGATGGGGGCAGCCTTGTTGCCTACCCAGTGGATGGCCTCACCCGTGGCCGTGGCAATGGCTTCGAAGGTTTTGGTGCGCAACAGTTCGGCGTTGGCCGCTTCCAGTTGCTTCAGCAAACGGGCATTGTTGATAGCAATGGCAATCTGGTCGGCCATAGACTGCAAAGCAGTGACATCATCC
>DRKV01000315.1 GCA_011051635.1 Chloroflexota bacterium
AGCGGATTTGCTCCTCCAGGCGGGCCTGAGGGTTGCGGGTAGGCAGAGGCGTGGAAGTGGGGATAGGAGCGGCGGATGGTTCGGGGGAAACAGGAACGGGTGTTTCCGCCTGAGCCTGGGCAACCAGCGTTTGCTGCACATAAAGCGCCATCTGGGTAACTTGGGCGGCCTGTGTGGCGGCAGCCGCGCTCTGGGTTCCATAGCCGCTCAGGGCGTCGGCAGTGGCGTTCAGGGCTTGCTGGGTCCATGCCGCGGAAGTCTGGATGCTTTGCGCCGCCAGCGTGGATTGGGCGGCGATTTCCGTCTGGGTAAGCACCAGGGCGTTCTTGGCGGGAGCGGGCATATTGCATCCGGAGAGCGCTATGAACATCATCAGGAGGAGTGCCCACCAGATGGAACGTTGGCCTGGTATCTGAAAGAGTGTGGGGAATGACATGGGGCTTCTCCAGAGGATGGGGCGTTGTCAGTGGTCTTTGGGCTTCAACGAGTGACCTCGAAATAGAGGCGCGCCTTTGCCTCGTTGCCCGCGCCGTCGGTAGCGACGACTTCCAGGGTGTACCTGCCGGGCCGGGACTGCCAGGCGACCTGATAAGGCGCTTGCAGACGGGTTTCCAGGGGCTGTCCGTTGAGGATGAAGCGTACCTCGCTCACTTGCAGGTTGTCGCTCACCTCGGCCTGCAAGAGGAGTTGAGGGCGTTCCTGTTGAGAGATACGTTCTCCCTCGCTCAGCCCCAGGATGCGTACCTGCGGCGGCTGGTTATCCACCGTGACCTGGATGGTGGCGAAATCAACGTGCTGGTCTTCCCGCATGACCACCAGTTGCAGGGCGTAAATGCCCTCCAGACCGGTGGTGTCCCAGCGCCCCAGAAGACCGTCTTCCACGGGGGCGCTGCGCGCCTCGCCAATCTGAAGCCACTCCTGGGGGTTCAATCCGCTGCCGGCCTGCAAGCGATAAGAGACGAAGCCCTCCCCGGCGGCAGTCCCGCGGATGGGCACTTCTCCGCGCACGTAGGCGAAGTTCTCCGGGGCCTCAATCCGGGCCCCGGGCGCGGCGCTGGCCTCAGGGGGGATGGTGTCGTAGGCTTCCGGCGGGGTGGGCAGACCGGCCTGGGCAGCCCACTCGGCGGCCTCCGGCGGGACGAGCATGTAAACCCGTTCCTCCACCAGGGCGGGCGGGGTGTACACCGTCGCCAGCAGTCCCGTTTCCCGGTTCACCGCCAGTTTGCGGAAGAGCGTATCGGCGTGGGTCGGCTCAGTCCCGTTGAGGAAGACCTCGCTCACAACGCGGGGGCACTCCGGTGTGGGCAGCAGCCCGGAGGGGTCGCAGACCTGCACTTCGCTGACCTCGGCGGGGCGGGGCCAGGCATCGGCGGGGTAGGGGCGGCTGGCGTACTGCATCAGGGCGTGCCACAGAGCGGCAGCCGCTTCGGGGGTTGCCTGCCCTTTGGGGGCGGCGGTCAGGTCGCCCACCCATACCCCGGCGCTCAGGTAGGGGGTATACCCTGCGCTCCAGGCATCGTGACGGTCAACGGTCTGGCCGAGTTTGGCCGCCGCGGGCCGCCCGATTTCCAGGGGATTGGGGTGTCCCAGCGTGCGCCAGCGGGCCGGTTCATCGCTCAGGGTGTTGGTCAGGAGATAAGCCAGCCCTTCGTCCAGCACCGGCCTGCCGGCGGGAGATGTGTTATCCAGGACGAGGCTGCCCTGCCGGTCGCGAATGTCCAGAACGGCGGTGGAGCGTATCTCCGTCCCCTGGGGGAGGCCGCTTTCCAGACCGCGGTTCGCCAGGATGCCGAAGGCGTGCACGATTTCTGGGAGGGTGAGCGCTCCGCCGCGCCACAGCGCCTCGGCCTGGGGGGAGGTCTCCGCCGCCAAACTCCGCAAGCCGAGTTGGGCTGCCGTGCGCCATACCGTCTGGGCGCCCGTCTGGTAGAAGATGCGCACAGCGGGCGGCAGGTCGTCGTTGGCGAGGGCGTTGCGCAGGCGCATCGGCCCGTCGTAGGCAGAATCCAGGAGGGGCGGGGAGGCCGGGTCCTCGGGGGACCCCAAAGGGATGTCCCACACCAGGGTAGCGGGAGCAAATCCGCGGGTGAAAGCGGCGAGGTACACCACGGGGGTGAGCAGGGTCCCGGGGGAGCGCGCTCCCTCCAAAGGCGATTCCGCTCCCGCGGGCGTCTCATCCACCCAGACGAGTATCTGTCCCGTGCGGGGGTCTTGCAGGAGAGCGCTCAGGGCGGGGACTTCCGGTAATGCGGCGGAGCGCAGGGCAGGCAGGAGACGGGCGGCTTCGCAGGGAGCGCCGTCGAAAGTCACCGCCTGGGGCAGGTCGCCGCCGCCCAGACGGGCGAGGAAGACCTGGGCGGCGCACTGGGCCTGGAGTTGGAGGTCGTAATCCAGGGTGGTGCGGATGCGGTAGCCGCCGCGCTGGAGGTGTTCCCAGCCGATGGAGGCCGCCGCTTCCTGGAGCGCCCGCTGGGCGAATTCGGGGGCCGGGCTGGCCGGGGGGGCGGTGGGCGGGACCAGGGTAAGGGGCGCTGCGGCGGCCTGTTCCGCCTGCCGGGGGGTGATGTAGCCGCGTTGGGCGAGAGTATCCAGCACGGCGCGGGCGCGCTCCTGCGCCAGAGCGGGGGCATCGAAGGGGTTGATGGCGGGGGCCTGGGCGATGGCGGTCAGCAGGGCGGCTTCCGCCAGGGTGAGGCCGCGGGCCGATTTGCCGAGATAGACGTGGGCGGCGGCGTTAGCGCCAAAAGCCAGCCGCCCGTAATCGGCGCTGTTGAGATACCAGGTGAGCACCTGAAGGCGTCCGTAGCGGGCGGTCAACTGGGCGGCCAGGAGACGCTCGCGCAGGTCGCGGCGCAGGCCGGGAGGTTCTTCGCTCAGAAGGAGGGTGCGCGCCAGGTGCTGGGCCAGGGAGGGCGCGCCGCCCAGGGTGAAACCGGGGTGCGACCAGAAACCGGGGTCTTCGCTCCCCAGGGTGGCGGTGATGAGGGCCGGGGCGAAACGGTCGGCGGCCTGCGGGTCGGCGCTGAGGGGCGGGGCGTTGGCCGCGGCGGGGGTTTGGAGGATGAGAAGGAGGTGTTCCCCGCTGCGGTCGTAGAGGCGGGTGGGCTGGCGGGCCATCCCGCCGGGGGAATCGAGCAGGAGGACGAGTTCTTCGGGGGAGGGCAGGTCGTAGGTCAGCCAGGCGTATCCGGCGGCGGAGGCCAGCCCGGTCAGGGCGAGGGCGAGGGTGAGGGCCAGGGCGCTGCCCCGTCCCAACCGCCGCAGGGGAAGGCGCGCCCCGCGCCCCCGCCGTTTGCGGCGCAGGGCGCGGATGAGAGGCACGGAGGGGCGGCGGGCGGGGTCACTCACGGGGCTGGGGGAGGACGGCGGCGCGTTCCAGCATCCGGCGGGCGGCAGCCAGCCCGGCGGGGCCGGGGTCGCCCAGCATCTGCGCCAGTTCCTGGAGGCGTTCTTCGGGTTGTAAAACGGTCAGCCGGGCGGTGGTGCGTTCCCCCTGGACGCGCTTCTCGACCCGGAAGTGTTGCCTGCCGTAAGCGGCCAGTTGCGGCAGGTGGGTGATGCACAGAACCTGATGGCTCTCGGCCAGGCGGCGCATCTTGCGTCCGACAACTGCCCCGACCCGTCCGCCGATGCCCTGGTCAATCTCGTCGAAGATGAGGGTGGGAACGGGGTCGGCCTGCGCCAGGACGTGCTTGAGGGCCAGCATCAGGCGGGCGGTTTCGCCGCCGGAGGCTATCTTTACCAGGGGCTTGAAGCCCTCTCCGGGGTTGGGGGCGATGAGGAAGGAGACCGTTTCGTGTCCCTCCGGCCCGAAGGCGACCCGCTCCCCGGTGGGGAGAGGCAGCCCCTCCGCTTCGGGGCGGGTCTCGAAGTGGACGCGGAATCCCGCCCCCTCCATACGCAGGTCGTTGAGTTGCTCCTGCACCGCCCTGGAGAGGCGTTCCGCGGCGCGGTGGCGTTTTTCGGAAAGGGCCAGTGCCCTCTCCGCCAGGGTTTGTTCCAGACGGGTTTCCTGTTCCCGGAGTTCCTGAAGGCGCTCCCCGGTGTGGGTGATGTTCTCCAGTTGGCGGCGGGCTTCCGCGGCGTATTCCAGCACCTCGGCGATGGTCGCGCCGTATTTGCGCCTGAGGCTGTGGATGAGGTCGAGACGTTCTTCGATTTCGTCCAGGCGGGCGGGGTCGAATTCCAGGGTTTCCAGGTAGGCGCGCAGGGCGCGGGCGCTCTCGCTGATGGTTTCCAGGGCAGCGTTGACACTTTCCGCCAGCGGGGTTTGCTGCGGGTCGAGATGGACGAGTTGCCCCAGGGCATGGACGGCCTCGCCGGTCAGGTCGGTGGCGGCGGGGGCGGTGGCGGAGCCTTCGTCCAGGGCCTGGAGAGCCTCCTGCGCCAGGGTGGTGAGGCGTTCGGCGTTGGCGAGGCGGCTGCGTTCTGCTTTCAGGGTCTCCTCCTCGCCGGGCTGGAGGGCGGCGGCTTCGATTTCATTGACCTGATAGGCCAGCAGGTCGGCGCGGCGGGCGGCATCCTCGGCTTCTCGTTGCAGGCGGGCGTATTCCCGGCGCACTTGCTGAAGTTGGCGGTAGGTCTGGCGGTAGGCTTGCAGCAGCGGTCCGCTGCCCGCGTAGCGGTCCAGGAGGTGGATGTGCTCCCGCGGGCGCAGGAGAGAGAGATGCTCCGATTGCCCGTGGAGGTCCACCAGATGCGCTCCGACTTCCCGCAGCATCCCGGCGCTGACCGTGCGTCCGTTGAGGCGGGCCACGCTGCGCCCGTTGGGACGGATTTCGCGCCCCAGGGTGAGGTAGTCGGGGTCGTCAAGCAGGTCTTCCCGCTCCAAAACGGCGCTCAGAGCGGGGCGGGTGCGCTCGTCCAGGCGGAAGATGCCCTCGATGATGGCCCGCGGCGCGCCGGCGCGCACCAGAACGCTCCCGGCGCGCCCTCCCAGAAGTGTCTCCACGGCACCGAGAATGATGGATTTCCCGGCCCCGGTCTCTCCGGTGAAGACGGTAAGACCGGAGTCCAGGGCCAGGTCGAGGTTCTCGATGATGGCGAAGTTGCGGATGTGCAATTCGGTGAGCATGGAGGGGAGTTGCGGGTTAGGGGGTTGCGGGTTAGGGGGTTGCGAAGTTAGGGGTTGCGAGGGTGCGGGCCAGGGCACACGCCGTACCCTGTACCCTGTACGCTGTACCCTGACACCTGACCGCTGACACCTGCCCCCTGACCGCTACAACACCAGTCCCTTGAGGCGCTGGTAGGCGGTGGTGGCGACCAGGAAGGTGTAAAGGCCTTGCAGGATGAGGGGGTAGAAGGCGACCAGGTTGCCCTCGTCCAGGCCGGCGAGGAGGAGCAGAAAACCGGGCAGCAGGAAGGGCAGGGAGCCGACAACCGCGCCGACGGCGGTGGAGCGGTAAAGCCAGGCGCTGCGGCGTTTGCGGGTGGCCTTGCGCGTCCCCTCGGCAATGGCGTATCCCGCCACGAGGGCGACGAAGAGACCCCAGAAACCGAGAAAGGCGGCCAGCACGTTCCCGATGCCGCTGAGGAGGGCGGCAATCACAAAGGCAACGGGGTAGTCGTACCACTCGGCGGTGTCGAATTTGCGCTGAATCTCCCGCACGCAGTCGGGACAACGGTATCCCGTCGGGGTCAGGATGGCGCATTGGGGGCAGATGGGCTTCTCGCAGCGGTTGCAGCGCAGGGTGGTTTCCCTGTCGGGGTGGTAGGCGCAGTAGAGGGGGGGCATGGACGGGGGACGGTAGACGATGGACGGTAGACGATGGACGGGGGACGGTAGACGGTGGACGACGGACTATGGACGACAGACTACGGGACTACGGGACTACCAAACCACAGGACTACGGGACTATGGACTACGCGACTACGAAACTACTGAACTACGAAACCATGGACTGCTGACCACTGCCCCCTGACACCTGACTCCTGGCCGCTGTGACGGGGTTGCGGTTCATGTGGGGGGTCAGGTTGCGGTAGAAGTAGTCCGGGTCGCCAAAACGGACGAAGGAAACATTGTGGCTCCCGGCCTGGGCGGCAATCTGGTCTCCGGTTTGCAGGGAGATGGGGGGCTGCCCGTCCACGGAAGCCACGGCCTGGTGGTCGGTGCGGACGGTGATGCGCACCGATGCGCCCTCGGCCAGGACGATGGGGCGGTCAATCGAGAGATGGGGAGCGACGGGAACGAGGAGGATGTTGCGTAGTTCCGGGGGCAGGATGGGGCCTCCCGCAGCCAGGGCGTAGGCCGTGGAGCCGGTAGGGGTGGCTGCCACCAGCCCGTCGGCTACGTAGGTTGTCAGATAGCGCCCATCCACCTCGGTGATGAGATGCACCGGGCGGACGATAGCCCCGCGGCTGACGACCACCTCGTTGAGGGCGTCCCACTCTCCGAGTTTCTTCCCTTCCCGCCAGTGGGTGCAGTTGAGCATCATGCGCACTTCCAGCCAGTAAGCGCCGCGCATCAAGTCGTTCAGGCGGCGGGGCAGGTCCTCCAGGCCGATTTCGAAGAGGAAGCCGAATTTGCCCAGGTTGACCCCCAGAATGGGGGTGTTGGAGGGGGCGCACAGATGACCGGCGCGCAACATGGTTCCGTCGCCGCCCAGGGCGATGACGACATCGAATTCCCCGCCGTCGACGCGAGCGCGTAACTTGGCGTCGTAGAGCAGGCCGTAAGATACCCGCTCCGCTTTGGGAGCCAGGTATTCGGCGATGCGCTGGGCTTCGGCAGGGGCGGTTGCGACCTGGGGGTGCGCAAGAATGGCGATACGCCGGGGAGTTTCCATAATGAGCCAATTATAGCAGGCTCACGCCAGTTTCTGGTCGCAAATGTGACGGTATCCGCAATGCCGGCAGCGGGCGGGAGCCTCGTGACTGCGAGGGTGGCGGCGCTTGCGCGCCTTCTCCCGCATCTCCTCCAGAAGAGCCAGGAGAGCGCCTTCCAATTCGGTTGTGTAGGGAATCTCGAAAGTGCGATTGGGGTAGTGGAGGATGCCGTAGGGAGGACGCGTCCCGAAGGTGCGTTCCACCAGCAGGCAGTAGGCCGCCAGTTGGTAGAGATGCCCGTCGTAGGGCGCGTCCTTCACCCGCGTGGATTTGACCTCCACCGGAATAACGCTTTCCCCCCGCCGGACGAGATAATCCGGCTTTCCCGTCAGGTTGGTGACGGGGTCGTAAAGCGCCTGAGGAGTCTCTTCCCAGGCCGTGCTGTCCACGTAGACGACGCGTCCCTGCGGCAGGCCGGTTTCGCGCCGCTGACGGTCTGCCATCCACAGGAGAAACATCCCGCCGAGGACGAGCAGGACGGCAATCAGAACCATTGGCTGGTGTAGTAGACCGCGGTCAGGACAAGCGCCAGAAGGATGAGGGCGTAGGCCGCGGCGCGCAGCATCCCGGCCCGCAGAACGGCTTGCCCGTGCCGGTAGTGGAGCCGCGTCCCGGCGGCCATCTCCTGCCTGTTTTGGGAGGGTTTCCCCTGGCGCTGATACCACCAGGCGCGTTCGCAGTACAGGTAAGCGACAATCTCGGAGGCTCGGATGGGGGGCATGATGAGGCTCACCCCTCAGGAGGCAGGCGCTTCTCGAGACGTTCCAGGGCCTGCTCCAGTTGTTGCTGGCGCAGATTGAGAGTCAGGTCGCCGCGGGTGCGCTCGATGATGCTGCGGGCGATGTCCGTCAGGCGGCGCAACCCCATCGTGATGGCGTCGGGGTAGTCAATCGTGACCAGGACGGCGTAGATGTCGTCCATGTGGGAGAGCAGGCGCTCGGCCTCGTCGGAGTAGCCGTTGCGGAGGATGTCCAGGCAGCGGCGGCGGAGTTCACCGACCGCTTCGGCCAGTCCCTTGAGGTAGGTAGCCGGTTCCACGCCGAGGTCTTCGGGGGTGGGAAGGGGCTGGTTGAAAATCAGGGCGAAGACGGTTTGGGCTTCGGTGTATTCCTTGAGGGCGTCTTGCGTATAGCCTGCGAAGTACAGGGGAGGGTAGGGCTGCAAGTTGAGGCGCAGCGCTTCGGCCAGATTTTGGGCTTCTCCCAGGAGGGAACGCGCCTGCTCTACCTCCCCGCGATGAATAGCGCGGATGGCGTTGGCGCAGTAGCGGGTCAACTTGCGGGTCTGGGCCAGGGCGCGCTCCCGCTCGGCAGTCTGGGCATCGAAGGCGGCGCGAATGCCATCCGCAATGGAATCGAGGGCGTAAAGGCTCATTCTGTGGGCGGGTGGGGGCGGAATAACTGGTCGGCCAGGGAGGGAGAACCGGGCATCTTGATTTCACCGAAGTTGGCCTCGTATTTGGCGAGATTCTCCGTCAGGGCGCGGTAGAACAACTTGGCGCTCAAAGGTGACATCACGACGCGGGTCTGCACTTTGGCGCCGCTGTCGCCGGGGAGAAGGCGCGCCAGGTCAATCACGAATTCGGATGGCGAATGGGTGATGCGCGCCATGTTGGCGTAAACCGGCTCGGTGTTGTTGTCGAACTCCAGGCGCGGCGGCTGGGGCTTCTTGGGGGGCGGTGCGGGGTGGTCGCTCATGGCTAGAAGGGGATGTCGTCCTCGCCGGGAGGCGTCTCGCCGCCCATGCCGGGCGCGGCGCTCTGGGCGGCGGCGTCCTCGGCGCGGGAGGAAAGGAAGCGCACCGTCTGTGCGGTGACCTCAAAGGATGCTCCCGGAGTGCCGTCCTGGCGCGTCCAGATGCGCGGCCCGCCCGTGGCGGGGTCGGGATTCAATCGCCCGACGACCAGGACCTTGCTGCCGCGGCGCAGGTATTGGTTGACGGTCTCGGCCTGCTTGCCCCACACCGTCACCCGGAACCAGGTGGTTTCTTTGACCTGTTCCCCGTTAGAGGCGGTGTACTGGCGGTTGGTGGCGACCGACATGGTGGTGACGGCCTGGCCCGTGGGGGTGTAGCGCAGTTCGGGGTCGCGCCCCAAATTGCCGACGATGGTGATTTGCTGGAACATGGAAATTCTCCTGGTGGTGAAGTTTTGAAAACAGAACAATTGTACTACAACGTGCGTCCTTCCTGCCACTCCCGGGCGGCATCCAGCAGGGCGCTGAGGGGATGCAGTTCCCGCACAGGGAGGGCGAAATTTTCGGTGCGGGTGCTGCGATACTGGAAGGTGCTGCTGCCGGGGGGCAACCTTCGCGCCTTCTGGCGAAACTCCCCTTTGGTGATGTAGCCCGCCAGGATGATTTTCATCCCGTACACCCACAGGTTGCCCCAGCCCTGTTCGGAGACCAGCGGAGGGATGAGGTGCGTTTCGCCCAGCGTAGGGCTGTACACGCCGACCCGCCCTTCCGGGAGTTGGTCGGAGTGGAGGTAAACCAGGGTGTGGAAATCCCCCGGACAGGTGCGGCGGGTGAGATGGGGCAGACGCACCTCGCAGGTGAGGAAGCGCCGTTCCCCGTCCTGCCCGCCCAGTTGCAGGGAGAGGGCGGGGGGCCGCTCGCTTTTGAGGGCCAGTTCCCCCAGAGGATGCCAGACTTGCGGGCTGGCCCAGTCCCGCGGCATGGGGTGGATGAGGTAAACCGGATGCCCGGCGGCCTGCGCTTTGGCAAGGGATTCGCGGTCCCGCGTCACCAGCCCCAGGAGAAAGGCGAACAGGTAGACATCGTTGGGCTTGAAGCGTTCGGTGTCCATCTGGTCGCTGGGAACCAGGGCGGCGGCCTCCAGCAGGCGGGAGGGGGCTTGCAGCACGGAGCGGATTTTGCGCCGCGAGGTGAGCAGAAAACTCTTGACATCCACCCTGCGCCCGCCGATGGAGACATCGTAACGGTCCGGTTCGGTAAAGGGTGTAGCCCCCAAAGTGTCGAAAGCGACCTCTTGCCGGTCGAGCAGACGGCGCAAGGCCAGTTCCACCGCAATCCCCGCCGCGATGCGCCGCATACGGGCCGTCTTCGAGCCGCCCATCCGGTCGTAGGTATGCGGCAGGGAACGGGTGGCGTAGGCTATCCCGCCTTCGCTCAGGTCGGAGGTGTAGGGGAGGGTGATGAAGTCGGAGGGGGAGAGCATGGGGATGGGGAATGCAGAAGGATGAATGATGAATGCAGAATGGTGGACGGGGGACGACAGACGATGGACGGTGGACGGTGGATGGGGGACGGGGGACGATGGACGGTAGACGGTGGACTATGGACGGCTGACCACTGACACCTGACCGCTACCACGTGGTACGTGACACCTGGCACGTGATACCCTCACCGCTCGTTCCGAAATTGGAGGCAGTAATGATGAAATGTGTTGCTCACCCAGGCGTTGCCCATCCCGTAGGGGAAGAGGCGCTGGTTGTCCTGAAGCCACAGGCGTTCGTCTTTGAGAACGTAGATTTCATTGAGGCGTTTTCCCAAATCCCAGGCCAGGGGATAGATGACGCCCCCTTTCTTGACGTTTTTGACGATGATGGTCAGGTAGGCACGGGGTTTGAGGTAGGGCTTGAGAGCGGCGTAGATGCCGACCAGGGTATCCAGGAATTGCTCGTAATCGTGCAAATTGCCCAGGTCGCGGGGGTCGTCGGAGTAAACCACGTCCAGTTCGTCTTCGGAGCGGCGCTTTTTCTGCGTTTCGGCCCCGCGGGCGTGGAGCATATCCCAGTAGGGCGGGGAGGTGAGCACGTAGTCAATCGTCGGGATGGCGTACTCCCGGACGTGCTCGGCAATGCGGGAGGCGTCGCCGGTGATGATTTCAGCCCGCAGTTCATCGGCGGACTCTCCCAGTGCGGCGCGCTCCCCGGCAATCACCTGGCGGGCAATCTCGGCGTATTGGGGATTGAGTTCGATGCCGAAACTGTGCCTGCCGGCGCGCAGCGCAGCGACCAGGGCGCTGCCGGTTCCGGCCATCGGGTCCAGCACCACCTGGCCGCGCTTGGTGAAAAATTCGATGAATTCCTGCGCCAGCGTTTCGGGGAATTTGGCGGGGTGGCGCAGCACCCCCTTCTTGCGCGGCGGCGGGTTATGGATGAACCACGACTTCTGGAATTTGAGCCAGGTTTTGGGGTCAAGGTCGTTGAGACGGTTGCGGAAGGGGCGTTTGGAGGGCATGGGGAGGTGTGTCAAGTGCCAAGTGTCAAGTGCCAAGTGCTACGTGTCAAGTGCCACGTGATACGTGATGCGTGATACGTGACACGTGATACATCCCCCTACGGCTCCCACACTTGCAGGGTGCGGAAACTGATGCTCAGGGGGGCGCCGGTGTCGGAGCGGATGAAAACGCCCAGTTCGCCGGCGGCGGGGGCCGGGTCCTTGATGGTAAATTGGAGGACGCCGTTGAGGTAGAAGGCAATCTCTTTTCCCTCAGCGCGCGCCCCCAGGGTGACGCTGCCCGGCGCGCCCCGCGGGGCCTGCCCGGTGAGGCTCCACGGCTGGGGGGAAGTGGCCGTCCCGTTGTAGATGCGGTCAAGGCGCACCTGCCCGTCGCAAGAGAGGGCGAAGCGGTAAAAATTGTTGGGCGGCGTGTAGCGCAGTATCAGCCCGTACTCGTCCATCCCCTGGCAGAGGTTGAGGCCGGCATCCACCTGGACGGCGAAATCCCGCAGGAGGGGCTGGCCGCGCACGGCGAAGCCGTAAGCGCGGGGCTGCTGCGCTGTGAGGGTCAGTTCTCCCCCCTCCAGGGCGATGCGCCCGCCGGGAGCCGGATTGAAGAGCCACAGGGGCGCGCTGTTGAGGAAGGCGTCGCTGAGGATGAGCGCCCCGTGGGGGAGACCGGGGGGGACGGTGGGGGTGCTGGGGGCGGGGGTGGGGCGCGGCGTCCGGGTGGGGGTGGGGGGGAACCAGACGACCGTAGGGGTGGCGGTCTCTTTGGGGGCGGGGGAAGCCGCAGGGGTGGGAGGCGTCTTCGGGGGAGGGGCGGGGAGGCAGCCCCCCACCCAAAAGGCGAGGAAAATCCCGATGAGGGCACGCAGCCTCAAAGGGAGTCCGCCTGCTTCAGACAATTTCCACCACCTGCTCCCGCTCCGGGCCGACGGATACCAGGGTGACGGGAACGCCCATCTGGTCTTCGATGTGGAGGATGTAATCGCAGGCCGCATCGGGCAGGTCTTCCCAGCGGCGGGCGGCGCGCAAATCTTCTTGCCAGCCGGGAAAATCCTGATAGACCGGCTCGAAACCCTCCAGACTGCCGGGGCCGAAGGGCAGGTCGGTGAAGGTCTCCCCGTCGCGGCGGTAGGCGGTACACAGGCGGATGCGCTCCAGCCCGCTGAGAACATCCAGTTTGGTGAGGGCCAGTTCGGTGACGCCGTTGACCCGCAGGGCATAGCGCAGCAAGACCAAATCCAGCCAGCCGACGCGCCGCGGGCGGCCTGTGGTGGTGCCGAATTCATCCCAGGGGTTGGCCCCCGTGCCGCGCAGGTGTTCGGCGGTGGAGTCCTCCACCTCGGTGGGGAAAGGCCCCGCCCCGACGCGGGTCTGGAAGGCTTTGGTGACGCCGATGACGCGCCCCACGCAGCCCACGCCCAGCCCCAGGCCGGTGAGCGCCCCCGGCGCGATGGGGGTGGAACTGGTCACGAAGGGGTAGGTTCCCTGGTCGAGGTCGAGCAGAGTCCCCTGGGCGCCTTCGGCCAGGACGCGCTTGCCCTTCCGCAGGGCGGTGTGCAGCAGGGAGGAAATATCGCCGATGTAGGGGCGCAGGGTCTCGGCGTAGGCGCGGAACTGCTCCACGATGGGGGCCGGGTCGAGCGGTTCGGCGGTGTAGAGGCGGGTGAGCAGGCGGTTGGCGCGGGCGAGGTGGGCTTCCACCTTTTCGGGGAGGGAGGCGGGGTCGAGAAAAATCTCGGCGCGCAGTCCGTGGCGGGAAACTTTGTCGGTGTAGGCCGGGCCGATGCCCCGCAGGGTGGTGCCAATTTTGCCCTTCCCGCGGGCGGCTTCCTGGGCGGCATCCAGGGCGCGGTGGGCAGGGGTAATCAGGTGGGCGCCGAATGCAATCCGCAGCCGCCTGGGAGTGATTTCCACGTCGGCGGCGCGCAGGCGCTCCATTTCCTCCAGCAGGGTGGCGGGGTTGACGACCATCCCGCTGCCCAGGACACCGATGGTGTGGGAGTGGATGATGCCGGAGGGTATCAGGTGCAGTTTGAAGGTCTGTTCCCCCACAGTGACGGTGTGCCCGGCGTTGTCGCCCCCGTTGTAACGGGCGACGTAATCGGCCTGAGACGCCAGCAAATCCACCATGCGCCCCTTGCCTTCATCTCCCCATTGCGCGCCAATGACGATGTCTAAGGGCATGGCTGCCTCCTGTTGGTGTTAGAATTGGGAACACTTGCACACTTTCTCACTTTCCCATTCTAGCACACAAGGAGACTCTTCATGCGTAAAAAGGTCACGCTGATTACGGGGGCCGTAGGAGAAGTAGGTCATGCCCTGGTGAAGCGTCTGGCGGATGAAATGCCCGGCGCTGTTTTGACGATGGATTTGAAACCGCTTCCAGAAGACCTTGATTCCAAAGTGGTACACATCCAGGGCGATATTCTGGACGAAACCATGCTCAAACGCCTGGTGAGCGAGTACGAAATCGAGACGATTTTCCACCTGGCGGCGCTGCTCTCCACCCGCGCCGAGTTTACCCCCGCCGTGGCGCACAAAGTCAATGTGGAAGGAACGATGAACCTGCTGGAACTGGCCGCTCAGCAATCCGAGTGGCGCGGCAAGCCGGTCAAATTCATCTTCCCCAGTTCGATTGCCGCCTTCGGGCTTCCCGATTTGTCCACCAAAGCCCAATATGCCCGCGTCCGCGAGTGGGAGTGGAACTATCCGCGCACGATGTACGGAGCGAACAAGTTGTACTGCGAAAATCTGGGCATCTACTACAGCCAGTATTACCGCCAACTGGCTGCCGAACAGCCCGTCATGCTGGATTTCCGCTCGGTGCGTTTCCCCGGCCTGGTCAGCGCCTTTACCGTGCCCAGCGGAGGCACCAGCGATTACGGGCCGGAGATGCTCCACGCCGCCGCCCAGCACAAGCCTTATGCCTGTTTTGTGCGCCAGGATGTGCGGATTCCCTTCATGGCGATGCCGGACGCGGTTAAAGCCCTGCTGGATTTGGCCGCCGCGCCCGCCGAGAACCTGCGCCGCCGGGTGTACAACGTCACCAGTTTCAGCCTCTCGGCGGCGGAATTCCGCGATTGGGTGCTGCGCTTCTTCCCGGATGCGGAAATCACTTTCGAACCCGACCTCAAGCGCCAGAACATCGTGGACAGTTGGCCTGCCGACCTGGATGACAGCGCGGCGCGCCGCGATTGGAAGTGGCAGCCGGAATACGATGTGAACCGCGCCTTTGAGGAGTACCTTGTGCCCAACATTCGGCGGCGGTACGAGGGGGACGACTGACGGTGGACGGTGGACGGTAGACCGTGGACGGTGGACGGTGGACTGCTGACGACGGACAACTGACGACGGACGACTGACCACTGATGACGGACGGTAGACCGTGGACGATGGACGATGGACGGTGGACCACTGACGACTGACCACTGATACCTGACCCCTGTCCCCCGCCCCCTTCACATCATCTCATCATCACCCCATCATCTTACATCCTCATCACCAATTCACCTAATCACCTAATCACCCATTTACCCCCTCTCCATGCCCAAAACCACCTGGAAAACGCTTCTTCACCCCGGAAAGCAGCCCGGTTTGTGGCGGGATGCGGCCTTTCTGCTGGCAGGGGCTTTCTTGCAGGCGCTGGGATTGCAATTGTTCCTCGTCCCGGCCAACCTCGCCAGCGGAGGGGTGAGCGGTCTCTCGCAAATCATCCACCACTACACGGGATGGCCTATCGGTCTGATGGTCTTTGCGGGCAATATCCCTCTCTTCCTGCTGGGATGGCGCTACCTGGGCGGGCCGCGCTTCGCCTGGCGCACGGCCTTTGCCGTGGCGGTCTTCTCCTTCCTGACGGACTGGATTGTGCGCTTCCTGCCGCCTGCCGGTATCACCGCCGATTTGACCCTCAACGCCCTCTATGGCGGGGTGGTGAGCGGTATCGGCTTCGGGCTGGTGTACCGGGGCAGCGGCACCAGCGGCGGGAGCGACATCCTGGCGCGCATCCTCAACCGCTGGCGGGGCGTGAGCATCTCCCAGAGTTACTTCATGACCGATGCCCTCATCATGTTCCTGGCCGGGATTGCTTTCAGTTGGGAGAACGCCCTTTACGCGTTGGTGACGCTCTACGTCAGCGGGGTGACCGCCGAAGCCGTGGCGCAAGGCTCCAACGTGGCGCGCACCGCCCTGATTATCACCCGCCATCCGGAGGCGGTCACGGAGGGGATTCTGCACTCCCTGGGGCGCGGCGTGACCTTGCTCCCCGCCCGCGGCGGTTACACCGGCGAGGAGCGCACCGTCCTGTACTGCGTCATCAGCCGGGCGGAGGTCGCCCAGGTCAAGATGCTGGTCGCCCAGGCCGACCCCCGCGCCTTCATGGTCATCGGCCAGGCCCACGAAGCCCTGGGCGAGGGCTTTTTACCAATCCACGAATAAACACGAATTGACACGAATGGTTCCACGAATTGACACGAATTGACACGAAGCCTCATCCCCTCATCCCCCCACCACCCAATCACCCAATCACCCAATCACCTACTCACCCTTCTTGCAACCCTTTCCCTTCTCATGCGTATACGCCCATGCAGATGAACACCACAAGGAGCGACCGTGAGCGAGGCTGAGAGGCTGCTCGTTTCCAGAGCGCAACAAGGAGATGACGGCGCTTTCACCCAACTGGTGGAGGCCTATCAAGTCCCCGTCTATCGTTTGTGCTACCGGATGCTGGGCGGCAACGTACACGATGCAGAGGACGCAGCCCAGGAGACTTTTCTGCGCGCCTACAAAGCATTGCGGCGCTACGACTCAAAACGCTCTTTCGCTACCTGGCTGCTATCCATCGCCGCCCATCACTGCATAGACATCACCCGCAAGCGGCGCATGAGACTGGTCTCGCTGGAGACTTTCACCGGACAAATCCTTCCTGATTCCAACCCCTTGCCGGAGAAAGTCGTCTTCCAGAATGAGCGGCAGCGCGAAGTGCAGGCCCTCTTGTCTGCGCTCAGCCCCACCGACCGGGCCGCGGTCGTACTGTACTACTGGTACGACTACTCCTACCAGGAAATCGCCGAGGCGCTTTCGCTGACGGTCAGCGCGGTCAAAAGCCGCCTGCACCGCGCCCGCAAACGGCTGGCCGAAGCCTGGCAGGAGAACCGGCAGGAACACCCATTCCGCATGGAGGCACAAGCCCATGAATCACCAGCCCTTTGAGACCTGGATTCTGTCCGGTGAGCCGCTTTCCCCCGAAGACCGGCGCGCCCTGGAAGCGCACCTGCACACCTGTGAAGCGTGCCGTTCCCTGCACGAGGCCCTCTTCGCCGTGGAGAGCGCTTTTCGGGCGACCCCTGCGCCCCGGCCCGCCGAAGGCTTCTCCCTGCGCTGGAAGGCGCGCTTGGAAGCAGAGCGGCGGCGGATAGAGCGGCGGCAGGCCTGGTTCCTGCTGGCCGTCAGCGCGGTTGCCATGCTGGCGGTGACGGGGATGCTGCTGGCCGGCATGTTCCTGACCTTCGAATCGCCGGTGGATTGGCTGGTCGCGTTCTCCCGTCAGATTGCGGTGGCCCTCTCGGTGGCCTCCGCGATGGGCAAAACGCTGCACGCCGTGGCCTCGCTCCTGCCCCCCGCCTGGTGGCTGGGGCTGCTGGAAGTCTCTCTCCTGGTGGTCGCCTCGTGGTTCATCTCTCTCCAAAAACTCATGCTGGCAAGGAGGGTTTCCCCATGAGAAAGAAAATCGGATACGCCGTTCTCTTGCTCGCCTTGATGGTCTTCGCCTGGCCGCTCCCCGCGCAGGCCGGGGCGCTGCCGGATGGCAAGGTCATCATGGGCGGTTCGTACACCCTGGCCTCGGGACAGGTGCTCAACGACGACCTGGTTATCTTCGGCGGGAGTGTGACCATCGAAGACGGGGCTGCGGTGCAGGGCGATGTGGCCCTCTTCGGCGGCACGCTGGATGTCTCCGGCAGCGTGCGGGGCGACATCGCCGCTTTTGGCGGGAGCATCACCCTGAACGATACCGCCTCCGTGGGCGGCGATTTGGTCACGTTTGGCGCGCAGTTGAGCCGCGCCCCCGGAGCCTTCGTCGGCGGGCAGGTCGTGGAGGGAGAGAGCGTCCCCTTCGACTTTGATTTCAGCCGGAGCGTCCCCTTTGGCGGGGACTTCAGCGAGCGCCCCACTTCTCCGCTGGAGATGGCCGGGCGGATAGTCTTCGGCGGCCTGTGGTTCCTGTTCAAGGTGCTGGCGCTCTCCGCCCTGGCGGTGCTGGCGCTCATGTTCCTGGAAGGGCCAATGGAGCGGGTCTCCCATACGCTCGTTGAACAGCCGGCCCTTTCGGGCGGTGTGGGCTGCCTGACGCTGATGGTCGCCCCCGTCCTGCTTCTCGCGATTGCTTTCACCATCATCCTGCTGCCGGTATCCTTCCTGGGCATCCTGGCGCTCATGCTGCTGGCGCTGTACGGCTGGATTGCGCTGGGGTACGAACTTGGGCGGCGGGTGGCGCAGTCCTTCGGGCAGACCTGGGCCGCTCCCCTGGCCGCCGGGGTCGGGACGTTCCTAGTCTCGCTGGTCTTCGGCGGGATGGGGAAGGTGATACCCTGTGTGGGATGGGCAATCCCCTGGGTGGCTGCCGGTTTGGGATTGGGCGCCGTCATCCTGACCCAACTCGGCACCCAGGACTACCCCCCTTCGGGTGGCGCAGTCATCCCTGGGGTAGCGCAACCCCCTGAAAGCGAGTCCGCTCCCCCCGCTCCCCCCGAAGAGGGCGAACCCCCCGAAGCGTAATCCATCCCGAAGACATCGGAAGTCTCCCAGACTTCCGATGTCTTACGCGTGCGCCCCTCGTTCCCCGAAGCGTAATCCACCCCGCGAGACTTCGGATGTCCGCAAGGCTTCCGAAGTCTTACGCGTTAAGGGCGGCAATCCGCTCGCGGGCCAGGGCGGCGTAATCGGCGTTGATTTCGTAGCCCGTGAATTTGCGCCCCGATTGCAAGGCGGCCAGGGCGGTCGTGCCGCTCCCCAGGAAGGGGTCGAGCACGATGTCGCCGCGGTAGGTGTAGAGTTGTATCAGGCGGTAGGGGAGTTCCACCGGAAAGGGGGCCGGATGTCCCACTTTTTTGGCCGATTCCGGGTTCATCGTCCATACGGATTTCGTCCACGCCAGGAATTGCTCTTTGGTGATGGTGTTTTCCTTGCCTTCGGGCTTTTTGCGCCGAAAAGAGCCTTTGGAGAAGACCAGGATGTATTCGTGGGTGTCGCGCAGGACGGGGTTGGAGGCCGATTTCCAACTCCCCCAGGCCATGGATGTGCCCGCCCCGGCCCCCTTGTGCCAGATGATTTCGCCCCGCATCAGAAAGCCGATGTCGGTCATCAGGTGCGAGATGTAGTCGGAGAGCGGGATGTAGGGCTTGCGCCCCAGGTTCGCCACGTTGACGCAGGCCCTCCCGCCGTGGACGAGGACGCGGTAGGTCTCGGAGAAGACGCGGTGGAGCAGGTCCAGGTATTCTTTCAGCGTCAGGTCGGCGTCGTACTCTTTGGTGACGTTGTAGGGCGGGGAGGTGACCATCAGGTGCAGGCAGTTGTCGGGCAGTTCGCGCATCTGCTCGGCGCTGTGCTCGATGATGGCGTTCTCGTATTCCGCCGGGAAGGGGTTATCCGGCACGGCGGGACTCTCCGCGGGCAGGCCGGCGTAGAGCCGCGAGGCGTAGTAGGAGGAGGCGTCGTGGCTGATGCGCGGCGTGGTGCCGAAGGAGGAGGTGCGGGAGCCTTTGGGCATGGGGGGAGGTAGTCGGGTGGTCAGGTAGTCGGGTGGTCGGGTAGTCGGGTGGTCGGGTAGTTGCCTGGTCGGGTGGTCGGGTGGTCGGGTAGTCGGGTGGTCAGGTAGTCGGGTGGTCGGATGGTCAGCGGTCGGTGGTCAGTTGTCAGTGGTCAGCGGTCAGTTGTCAGTGGTCAGTCGTCGGTCGTCAGTCGTCCACGGTCTATCGTCCACCGTCCACCGTCCGTCCTCACCAGCGGAGGGTTGCGCCCAGGATGATGGC
>DRKV01000316.1 GCA_011051635.1 Chloroflexota bacterium
CCCAGGTTGCTACCCTCTACGGCATTTTTTACGAGAGAGAAGAAGGTTCGGCGGCCACCGGCTACCTCATCAACCATACGGCTTCCACTACCGTGTTGGATAAAGACGGACGCCTGAAATTGATTTTCCCCTTTGGTACTGCGCCGGAGGACATCGCTTCGGATTTGCAGCATTTGCGCTGAGCGGCTTTTTTACAAAACCATTCCCAGAGGAGGTGCTTCATGCCCAAAAAACAACCGGAAGAGCCTTTTGAACCCAAAGGCACAATAGTCGTCATGGCTATCTTTGTGGTGACCCTCATCGTACTGTGGGGGTCGGTGTACTATATTTTGATTTCCCGAGGAGTGACCCTATGACCACCAAACCCATCATAGAAATTGACCCGTATGAAAAGACATGGATGCGCATCAGCCTGGGCTTGCTGGTTGTCTTCATCATCATGGTGGGTGTGGCCGGTTACGCCCTGGGCTTTCAGTTGCCTGCCTCGGAGACGCGGGTAAACCCGCAGACTGTGGCAACTGACCCCAACAGCCCGTGGAGCAACCCCGGGCTGCGCGAATTGGCTCCCGGTAAGTACGAAGTTTATATCTTAGCGCAAATCTGGCTCTTCAACCCGCGGGAAATCACCGTGCCGGTTGGTTCCACCGTGACTTTTTACGTTACCAGCAAAGACGTACAGCACGGCTTCAAAATTCAGGATACCAACATCAACATGCAGATAATCCCCGGCTATGTTTCCACATTGACCCATGTCTTCGACAAGCCGGGCGAGTACCCCTACATTTGTACCGAGTATTGCGGCAGCGGGCACGCGGCGATGTTCGGCAAAATCATCGTTGAACCGTAGGAGAAGGCAAGATGACCATTGCAACCGCAAATTACGACCTAACCCCTCAAGAAAAGAAATTCGTCGGGTGGCACTTGATTTTGGCCATCAGTGCCCTCTCCGTCGGCAGTCTCTTCGGGCCGTTGCAGGCCTTCGAACATGCTGGCTGGGATTTGTATCCTTACTTGCAGCCGGTCTTCAAATCCTACTACCAGGGGCTGACCATCCACGGCGTGCTCAACGCTTTGGTGTGGACGACCGCCTTCATCACCGGCTTCCTTACGTTGACCACCATCCGCGGCTTGCAGCGGAGTTTGCGCTACCCCAAACTGAACTACACCGGTTTTTGGGTCATGGTGGTCGGAGTTTTGGTGACGGCAGTCCCTCTGCTGGCGAACAACGCTTCGGTGCTCTATACCTTCTACCCGCCCATGAAAGCCGACTGGCTTTTCTACGTCGGTCTGACGCTGGTGGTGATAGGCAGTTGGATTGAAGGCTACGGTTTCTACTTCACCATGGCCGCCTGGCGCAAAGAGCACCCCGGAGAGACCTATCCCTTCATCGCCCTTGCCAGTAGCGTCACGATGGCAATGTGGCAGATTGCCACCCTGGGCGTCGCCATCGAAATCCTGACCCTGCTCTTGCCCTGGGCCTGGGGCATGGTGGGCGGCATTGACATTCAATTGGCGCGCACCTACTTCTGGTTCACCGGCCACCCTCTGGTGTACTTCTGGCTGCTTCCTGCTTATCTGTCGTGGTACGCCATGCTCCCCAAGCAGGCGGGCGGCAAACTCTTCAGCGACTCCATGGCCCGACTGGTCTTCTGGCTCTTCCTGCTCACCTCCGTGCCGGTCGGCTTCCACCACCAGTATGTTGACCCCGGTGTGCCGGACTCCTGGAAATTCATCCACTCCATCCTGACTTACTCGGTGGCCTTCCCCTCCATGTTGACGGCCTTTACCGTCATCGCCGGCTTGGAATACGCCGGGCGGAAGCGCGGCGGAAAAGGGCTGTTCGGCTGGATTAAGGCTCTCCCCTGGGATGACCCTTCGGTTGTCTCGCAGTTGCTGGCCGGTATTCTCTTCTTCTTCGGCGGCATTGGCGGTATCACCAACGCCTCCTACAACGTCAACCTGGTCATCCACAACACCGCTTGGGTTCCGGGGCACTTCCACCTGACGGTCTCTTCGGCGGCTACCCTCTCCTTCATGGGGATTACCTATTGGCTGGTTCCCTACCTGACCGGGCGCAAGTTGTGGAAGCCCAAATGGGCTTTGATTCAGGCCTGGATGTGGTTCATCGGGATGCTCATTTTCTCCAACGCCATGCACGTGCTTGGTCTGTTGGGTGCCCCCCGGCGCACACCTTTGGGCGAAGCGCCTTATGTCCCCGCCGAGTGGAACGGCCACCTGTTGCGGGTTGGCATCGGCGGTGCCATTCTCTTCGTGGCAGTTTATCTTTACATCTTCATCATCGCCAAGACGGCCTTTGGCGGTGAAAAAGCCTCCGAGAGCGAACAGGTTACGATTCCGGTTGCCGAACCCCTGCATGCTTCCCCCATCCCTGCCTGGATGGACACCTTCAAGCCCTGGCTCATCGGCGCGGTGCTGCTGGTTGTGATTGCTTACGCTCCGGTCTTGATTGACCTCATTACCCACGCCGTCGGCTCACCCGGTTTCCGGGTCTGGTAATGCACTCACTCCTTCGGGGATGCCGCCGAAAGCGGCATCCCCGAATTTCTGTGGATACGGCATCATGAATGCTTCCTGGCAATCCCGTTGGCAGAGCAAAATCCGGCGCACCCTGCGCCGCCTGGAGCGTGCCACCCTGCGCGCCGAGGCTTTCCTGGCCCACGCCGCAGGCGACCCGCGCTTCAACCCTCTCTATCACACCGGCACGCTGGCGGTTTTTCTTCTCCTCATCCTCACTCTGACCGGTATTTACCTCTTGATGTTCTACCAGTTCGGCTTTCAGGATTCCTATGCTGCCGTGGCCGCTACCCAGCGCAACGTCATCGGGCACGTCATGCGTGCTCTGCACCGTTACGCCTCGGCAGCCCTGACGGTCACCATCTTCCTCCACGCCTGGCGCACCCTCGTGCAAGACCGTTTCCGCGGGGCGCGCTGGCTGGCCTGGGCTTCTGGCATCCTGCTCACCCTGGTGGTCTGGTTCATTGGCATCACCGGCTACTGGCTCATCTGGGATGAGCGGGTCCATCTCCTCAACCAGTCCCTGGCCGACCTGCTGGAGGGCTGGAAGAGCGGCCAGCGCTTTTTGGTGCAGTTCGTGATGGGGAAAGCCGCCGCCAGCGGGTGGCAGTTCATGTTCACTCTCTTCGCCATCCACTTTGTCCTCTCCGTCCTGGTTTTCTTCGGGTTGCTGTACCTCCACTTCCGGCGCCTCAGCCGTCCCAAGTGGATGCCGCCTTCCTACTGGTCGCTGGGCGGACTGATTGTGCTGGTGCTGATTGCCGTCCTCTTCCCTCTGGAGATGCTCCCCGCCTGGGACCCCGCCCAATGGCCCCTGCGCCTGCCTCTGGACATCTTCTACCTGGGCTACCTCCCCGTCGCGCTGGATATGTCCCCCCTCCTGTTTTGGGGCGGGATAGCCGTCCTGCTCTCCGTGGTGGCGGCGCTGCCCTTCTTCTTCAGGAGCAGCCTCCCCAAACCGGTGGAACTCGACCTGGCGAAGTGCGACGGCTGTACCCTGTGTTCCCGCGATTGCCCCTACAACGCCATCACGATGGTGGAACGCACCGACGGCGCGCCGCACAAATTCCAGGCGGAGGTCAATCCCGACCGTTGTGTTTCCTGCGGAATTTGTGTGGGAAGTTGCCCCGAAGGCGCCCTGACCCTCGAAGGCTTCGCCCCCCACCGCGGCGCAGGGGCGGACTCCCTTTGGGCGGGTGTGCCAGCCCCGAAGGTGGTCTTCGCCTGTGAGCGGCACACCCTCCAGGAGGACGCCGAGTACCTGGGGAAACTGGTATCCCCCGAAGACGGCCCCGTCTCCGTTGTCCCCCTCACCTGTTTGGGCATGGCGCACCCCGATTTGGCGGTGCAGGCTTTCGAGCACGGGGCTTCCGAAGTCCACTTCGTCGGCTGCCCGGCGGAAGATTGCGCCAATCGGGAGGGCAACCTCTGGCTGGAGCAGCGTTTGCAGCGCGAGCGCCTGCCGCGCCTGCCCGTCCCCTGGAAGGACGCCCCCATCTTCACCCACTATCTGCCGCCCCTGGCCCCCCGCTCGGAGAACGCCCCGCCGACGGCCTATACCCTCTCCTGGCAGAGCGTCAACTGGCGGCGTTTCGCTCCCGGTCTGGTGCTCCTGTTCGGCATTCTCCTGGCGCAGATACCCCTCACCCGCCTTTCCGTGCCGATACTCGTTGCCCAGCGTTCCGCCTGGGTGCAGGTGGCCATGTCCCACCGCAGCGGCTATCCCGTGGAGGGGGCTGCCGCCTCCCTGCCGCCCGCCCCCGGCGAGGCCCCCATCCGCCTGGAGTTGCAGGCCGACGGGCAGACCTTGTGGGAGAAGGAGTACGCCGGTGGCGAAGCGCACATCTTCGGGCAGGGCGTTCTTCCGCCCGGCGAGCACCGCGTCACCCTGCTCTTGCGCGACCGCCCCGAAGCGGATGCCGTAGAGACGCTTTTCGACGATGTCGTTACTCTCTCCCCCGGTCAGGTGTTGGAACTGGACTACAAGGATGCCTCTCTGGGGAGCGACCCGGAGGCCGGCAAGCGCATGTTCTACGAGAATTCGCTGGGCACGAATGCCGGATGCCGCATTTGTCATTCCCTTGAGCCGGGGCAGCGCCTGGTAGGGCCTTCGCTGGCCGGCGTAGCTACCCGTGCCGCCACCCGTGTGCCGGGGATGAGCGCCGAGGAGTACCTGCGCCAGTCCATCCTTGAACCGGACGCCTACGTCGTGGAGGGCTACCCCGCCGGTCAGATGGTGCCAAATCTGGGAGAGGTGCTCACCGATGAGCAGGTGGACGACCTCGTGGCCTTCCTGATGACGTTGAAGTGAGGCCAAAATATAGTACAATCCCGTTGCTCTGGCAGTTGACGTTTTCAAGTTGCCGGAGTTCCAAATCCTTTCGATATCGCCCTGGAGGTAAAATTATGCAGAAAAAAATCCTGTTCCTTGTCGCCGTTTTGTCCGTCATGGCTTTGTTGCTGGCTGCCTGTGGCGGCGGTGCCAAAGAGCCGGCTGCTACGCAAGCGCCCGCTTCCGGCGGAGAAAGCGCCGCTGCTCCCGCTGGTGCCGGTAACGCGGATGCCGGTAAGAAAATCTTCGAGCAAACCGTCGTCGGCTCCAACCCCGGCTGTGTCACCTGTCACTCACTGGAACCTGATACCGTCCTGGTCGGGCCTTCGCTGGCTGGCATTGCCACGCGGGCCGCTACCCGCGAAGACGGGATGAGCGCGGAGGACTACATCCGCCAGTCCATTCTCGAACCGGATGCCTACGTCGTTGACGGTTTCACCGCCGGAACGATGATTGGCGGCTGGGACAAGGCCCTCACCGAACAGCAACTCAACGATGTCATCGCCTACCTGATGACCCTGAAGTAAATTGCCCCAGTGTAATGCAAAGAGGGCGGCACGCGACCCGTGCCGCCCTCTTTTTTTATGGAGTGCAGCGTCGTAACGCCACACTCCCTGGCTCCGTGTGAAAACCCCGCCTCTTCCTACGGCCCCGCATTCGGGTAGCAGGTCTCCCGATACGAACCCGGTATGCCGTCGATGGTGCGCGTCCCTATCAGTTGCCCGACTTTGGTGATGGTGTAGGTTATCGTCCCGGAGACCATCCCGTCGTTGGTGTGCCAGGCAGCCACGAGTTGGTTGCCTTCGATGCGTCCGATGCCTTCCTGAATGCTCTCCGTCAGCACCCAAGCCAAGCGGTACTCTCCCGGCGACCTCCCGGCCTCGATGTGCAGGGTGCCGCCGTAGTCGGAGTCGGTCAGGTCGGTGCCGTTGACGGCATAATCACCGATGATGTCGGGCAGCGCGTTGGGGTCGGCAGGCTCGGCTAATGGGCCGGGCTTGTTGCGCATCCCGGCGCAGGCGCTCAGCAGGAGCGCAAACAGCAGTAGAAGAGGAAGTATCGTTTTTTTCATGGTCATTGGTTGGGGTCTGATGGAATGGTGGGGGCGACGAGACCCTCCCCGCCTTCGGGAGGTTTCTGCTCCTGGAGCGCCTTGAGCAGTTTTTGCGCTTCCGGCAGGAGGGGCGAGTCGGGCGGGGCGGCTTGCAGGAAGGCCGTCAGGTCCTCGATGGCGGCCTGCCGCTCTCCGGTCAGGAGGTAGGATTGGGCGCGGTAGAAGTACAGGTCGGCGTAATCGGGGGAGAGGGAGAGCGCCTGCGTGAAATCGCTGACCGCGGCTTCCCCCTCCTCCCGCTGCAGGTAAGCGAGACCGCGGTGCAGGTAGGCGTCGAAGTTGCCGTACCCCAGACTAATGGCGCGGGTCAGGTCGAGGACGGCGGCCTCGTAATCGTTTTGCCCGTATTCCAGCAGGCCGCGGGCCAGGTAAGCCGGGGCGTAACTGGAATCGAGTTGCAGCGCCTGAGCGTAATCCGCCAGGGCGTCGGCGGGGTCGCCGAGTTTGCGGTAGAGTTCGCCGCGGTTGAAATACGCGGAGGCCATCGGCTGGAGAGCAATCGCCTGGGTGTAGTCTCGAATGGCGGCCTGCAAATCTCCGGCGTTGGCGTAAGCCTGGGCGCGCTGCACGAAGCCGGTGGGCGTATCGGGCTTGAGGTTCAGGAAGGTGGTGTAATCGGCGATGGCCTGGGCGTAGTTCCCCAGTTGGGCATAGAGAGCGGCGCGGCTTTCGTAAGCGCGGGCGAAATCGGGATTTTGGGCGATGGCCTGCCCGAAGTCGTCCAGGGCGCGTTGGATGTCGCCTTGCAGGGCATAGGCCGCCCCGCGGTTGGCGTAGTAGGTAGCCCGCTCCGCCGGTGAGGCGGCGTACTGGATGGCTTGCGTGTAGTCATTGATGCACAGGGCGTATTGCTCCATCTGGCGGTAGGCGTTGCCGCGCTGGTTGTAGGCAATCGCGTTTTGCGGTTCCAGTTCCAGCACTTTGCCGTAGAGTTCCACGGCCTGGGCGAAATCGCCCTCCTGGTAGCGGGCATTGGCCTCGTCGAGCAAGCTGGCGGCCTGAGATACTACGTTGGAAGCGGATTCCTGCCCTGGCATGTTCTCGCCGCCCCCCGGCGTTTCCGGCATGGAAGTCGGCTGTTCCTCTCCCCCGTTCCCGGCGACGGCCTGCTGGCAGGGCTGCTCCTCCACATCCTCGATGCGCAGGGAGCAGGTGGCCTGAAAAGCGTAATCCGCGGTGGTCTCGCCCCCCGTGTTGGAGACGGCCAGCGCCTTCCCGTGGAGGACGCGGTACTCCGTGGTGACGATGTAGCGGTACACGCTTCCGTCCGGCGGCACGGGGAGTTCCAGTTGCTCGCCGCTCTCGCGGTTCAGCCCCAGGGCGTTGCCGATGCTGCTGTCCACTGTGACCTCAATCCCCAGGCTGACCCCGCCGGAGCCGCCGATTTCGAAGGACAGTTCCTTGGATGTGCCTGCCACGCAGGAGATGGATTTCTGCTCGACGATAGGCCCGCAGTGCCGCACCGTGCGGACATCGGTGATGCTTTCGATTTGCTCTTCTTGGGAGAGCAACTTGACCACGCTCCAGGCCTGAACGGGCGTGGGCGTCTGCGGCGTGCAGCCTGCCGCCAGCAGGAGGAGGGGGAGAAGGAGGAGAAGATATTTTTTCATGGGGGATGCCTGTATGCCGTGCCGGACGATTCGGGCCTCATTGTACCAAAACCGTCCCCAGCTCCCGACAGCAGCCACAGCGCGGGTGCAAGCAAATCCTGTAGATGCGTTTCGGCCTTGGCGACTGGCCCCCTTGCGGGGATGCTGCGCGAAAGTCGCAGCAACAGTTGCGAAACCTGCCGCCGCAGGTTGGATTCCAGTTGCCACTTCGTGGGCAACTTCGCAGACGTTGGTGCAGTTTCAACTGCCGTCTTCTACGACATTTGCCTGCACCCCCACAGCGCGAGCACGCACATTTTGCAGAAAGCGGCGCACGCGTCGTTTTCCTGTTCCTCGCACAGCGACACAGGGAACACCGTGTTTTCTTCTCCGTGTGGAGAGGACAGTACAAAAACCTCTTTCTTCCAGATGCAATGTTTTCAATCTTCCACAAACCCCACAGGCTCTTCCCAAAGAAGTCTATCGAATAGCCCTCTCCCGGCCAAAAGAAACACTATCACGCCGTGGCCCAATCCCAACCCCGCGTACCCGCCTATTACGACAATCTCGTGCTGTTTGGAGAGCAGCGCTATGATTATCCCGCTCACAAGGCAAACCCCTTCTGACGCCAGAATCAGGACAAACCGACCTCCGAACCACCCTACCTTGTTTTGTTCGGCCAATGATTTCCTCAACGAACGAGATTTGACCGTTCCTTTTAGGAGCATGAAAAGCCCTCCTAATTCTGCCAGGCCCCACCAGAGGCTTAACCCCAAAGCCAATGCCCCCGGCAGCATAAAGAAGCCTACTAAAGCGGCTATCCCCGATTGTGGCGCCAGCAGATGGGACAAAATGACACCAACAATACTTCCCCCTATCGTCAACGCGAGCAATATAACACCGGTCAGAATAAATCTGGACATGAACCCATTCCTTGTTTGCTTGTTGCGTGCCTCGCGCCATCAATGACTGCCGCCCCACTCCTTTTGATGCCCCTCTCCCCATTTGCATACTTGCACACTTGCCACTTGCATACTTTCACGGCTCCAGCGAACTGAAATACTCCCGGATGACGTCGCGCACGTCGGGGGGGATGCTTTCGTCTTCCAGGGCCTGGTAGGCGGGGGCGAGGTACTGCGGGAGGGCCTCTTCGTAGGGAACCTGCAACTCCCCGCCCGCTTCCGGCTGGATGACTCCCTCGCCGGTGATGGCCCCCTCGCCGGATTCGCCGCCGGGCAGGGTGATGCTCTCCTCGCCGCCGCCGAGCCGCGGGGAGACGGGGGCCAGGGGTTCGTAGGGGACGGTCTCTCCCGATGTGCCGGCGGCGCTGTTGCCGGGCTGGATGGGCGTATCTCCGGCCTCGCCGCCGGGGGTGGAATGTCCGCTCCCGCTTCCCGCGCCGCCGCTGCCCTGCCCCTCGCCCGCCTGACCGCCGCTCCCGTTTTGCTGGCCGTTCCACAGGCCGCCGGGGAGATTTTGCCCGCCGCCCTGCGCCCCGTTTCCTCCGGCAATTTGCTGGCCGGTGCTGCCCTGGGCGTTCTGCCCGGCGGCGGCCAGGCGCTGCTGGCCTTCGCCCAGTTGGGCGGCGGCCTGTTGAGCGGCGGCGGCCTGCTGCAACTGACGGTTATCCTGCCGCAGGGCTTGCGCCGCCTGGGAGAGAGCCGCCTGCGCCGCGGCCGCGTCCCCGGCCTGGAGGGCCTGGGCGGCCTGCCCCAATTGGGCGGCCAGGGCGGGGTCGCTTTGGGCGAGGGCCTGCGCCAGGGCGTTGAGTTGCCCGGCCAGAGCCTCCCGCCCGGCGGCATCCAGGCCCGTCACGTCCAGGGATTCCAACTGTTGGGCGGCATCCAGCAGACTGCCCTCGGCGAGGGCCTGCCCGACCCCTGCCAGCGGGGAGTGCGGCTGAGCGGCGGCCTGCTCTCCGGCGGTGCGTAAATCCTCGGCCAGGGCCTGCGCCTCGGCGGGGGAGAGCGCCTTGAGAGACTGTTTGGCGTCTTCCAGGGCGGCGGCGGCTTCCTCGGCGGTCTCGGCCTGCGCCAGCGTCCGCTCCGCCTCGCCCAGGATGGCGTCCAGGCGGGCCTTGTCTTCGGGGGAAAGGCTGTCGTTTTGGGCAATCTCCTCCCGCAGGGCTTCCACGGCCTCGATTTCGCGGTGGATGGCTTCTCGTTCCTGGCGGCGGAGGGCGGCGCGCTGGAAAGGGAGGCGCAGCGAGCCGGTCACGCCGATGGCGGCCAGGAGCGCCAGCGTGACCCACAATTGGAGGGGCGGGAGGCTGAAGCGCAGCAGCCCCTCGGTAGTGACGCGCCCGGCGGCCCGGAGAGCGTCGCGCTGCAGGGCGGCGGAGAGGGGATGTTCGGGTTTGCCGCGGTATTCCAGGGCGGTGCTGAAGCGTTCCTTCTGCTGGAAGACGCGCTCCGCGTGGCGGGCGGCCTGGAGAGGGGTCAGCGGCCACAGATAGCCCAGCGCCCCCGCCAGGAGAGAGCCGCCCACGATGAGCAGCCCCGCCAGGATGAAGAACTCCCGCCGCAGGAGGTTTGCGCTAAACATGAGGGGCAGCGCAATCCCCAGGGAAACGGAAGCCCCTGCGGGCAGGGCCAGCAGCATCCAGCGGGCCGCGCGGCGCACTTTGAGGAGGGTCATCCATCGGGAAACGGGCAATTCTTCCACGGGGTCACTTGTCCTTCTTCCGCACCCGCCGCACGGTCAATCCCAAAAAGAAGAGGGTCAGGAGCGAACTGAGAACGAGGAACACCACCCAGGGGGTAGGGCTGTAGAGGGTGACGCCGTTGCTGAGGGTGGTGGTTGTGTACCACAGGTCGCCATCCTGGAGGAAAATTTCGCTCGTAAGCATGGTTCCTGCGGGGCTGAGGGCGACGAGCAGGAGAGCGCCTGCCATCATGAGGGCTTCCATGAGAGGGGGAAGATTGGCAGAATCGAAGGCGCCGAAGACCAGCGTACCCACGAGCAGGAGCATGATAGGCAGGAAGACGCTCAACATGCCGGCGAAAACGTAGGCCCCGATGGTGGCGGGCAGGGAGCGGCGGTTGAGGCTGGAAATGAAGACGCCAAGACTGCAAAAATACAGCACACTGGCGAGGTTGACGCTGGTATGCACCAGGATTTCCGCGGGTTCGATGCCGCCGAAGAGGAAAGTAATTGCCAGCAAGGGTACCTGCAAGAGCATCAGGAAGATGATGAAGGCCGCCGAAGCGACAAATTTGCCCCACACCAGGGAGCGCGCCGAGAGCAGGGTGACGCGCAGCAGGTCGTAGGTCTGATGTTCGTGCTCGGAAGCCAGCGCCCCGGCGCTGATGGAGGGGGCGACCAGCATGGCAAGGGTGGCCTGGATGCCGATGATGACGATGAAGACGGCTTGCCCTACCTGGCGGCGGCTTTCGAAATCGGCGGCGTTGCTCTCCTGGAGGACGGTGAGACTGACCAGGATGATGAGCCCCGCCGCGCCCAGCAGGGGCAGGATGATGAACCACAAGGCGCGCCGCTGCCGCATCCGGCTGCGGAACTCTTTGTAGATGATGGGGTTGCGGCGCAGGCCGTTCCACATCCGCAGGGGCCAGGCGGGACGGCGGGGGGAGGCGGTGTCGGTGCTCATCTCAGGAGACAATCCCTTGCGTGAGTTGCATGAAAATCTCTTCCAGGCTGGTTTGTTGTTCGCTGAAGTGGACGACGGGCAGACCGGCGGTTACCAAATCGGAGAGCAGGGCGCTGAGAGCGCGGTCGTCGCCGGAAAAAGTCGCCTGCCAGCGGCTGCGCTCCGGGGGGAGGTCGTTCTCGGGGGAGGGCTGCACATCCCGCAGGGCGGGGATGGAGAGCAGAATGCGCTCCGCCTCGGCAGGCTCGCCGAGTACCTCCAGGGTGATGGCGCGCTGCGGGGTTTCCTGTTGCAGCCCCAGGGCGCTCAAGGTATCCTGGGCGATGAGTTTGCCCGCCTCGATGATGGCGATGCGGGTGCAGATTTCGGCCACATCCGCCAGAATGTGGGTGGAGAAGAAGACTGTCTTGCCCATGCGGGCGAGTTCCACGAGCAGGTCGCGGATTTCGACGCGGGCGCGGGGGTCCAGGCCGGAGGCCGGTTCGTCCAGGATGAGCACCTGCGGGTCGTGTATCAGGGTGCGCGCCAGGCTGAGCCGCTGCTTCATGCCCCGCGAGAGGCTGTCCACGTCGTCGTCCCGGCGGTGCCCCAGGTCCACCAGTTCCAGGAGGTCGGCAATCAGGGGCGGGCGTTCGCGAGGGGGGATGTAGTAGCATCCGGCGAAGAAATCGAGGTACTCCCGGACGGTGAGTTCCCCGTAAACGCCGAAGAAATCGGGCATGTAGCCGAGCATCCGCCGCGCGGCGCGGGTATCGGAACGGATGGAGTAGCCCCCGACCCAGGCTTCCCCGGCGGTGGGTTTCAGCAGGGTGGCGAGGATGCGGATGACGGTGGTCTTGCCCGCTCCGTTGGGGCCGACGAAGCCGAAGATGTCGCCTTCTTCCACGTGGAAGGTGAGCGAATCCAGCGCCAGACGGCTCTGGCGGCCTCTGCCGTAACGTTTGGTGAGGTTCTCGGTTTGCAGGATGGCGCTCATAGGGGGAATCTCACGGGGAGAGGGTGAATTCCAGTTCCATCTCGATGGATCTGATGTCCAGGCTGCCCGCCTGGGGGGCGGTGTTGTCAATGTTCAGCAGATACCCTCCCCAAATGGAAAAGTAATCCTGGGGGTCTCCTTGCGGGACGAGGGCGTTATCCTGTGTCAGGAGGGGGTCGTACCTTCGGGTGCGGAAATTCCACATGGAGACCTGCGGCAGGGAAGTGGCGGGCAGGCTTTGAACGAACAGCCGCAGAGCGGTGGGGGTCATGCCGGCGAAGATGTCGAAGGGGATGCTTCCTTCCAGCGCCTTCGTCTCATCGTAAATGTAACGGCTGTAAAGATGCCGCGGCAGCGTGTAGCGATACGTGAAGGTGTGGGCGGATGTCTCCTCCTGCCGGAGGGGCAGAGAGAGGAGATAGAGCGTCTGTCCGACGGTTTTTATCGGGTGGCCGTTCTGTTCCCAGGCCAGCGGCAGGCCGTGGGCGGCATCGCTCCAACCGGCTATGACAGCGCGGCTGCCTTCCGGCGAAGCCCCGTCCGAGAGCAGGGCGGAGAGCATGGCGTAGCGCTGTTTTTTCTCGGATGAGCCGGAACTATACGTGTAATATCTCCGGCCTTCCATGATAGCGGGAATGAAGTCGTCTCTCTCCTCTGCGGTGGCCTCGCTAATGTGGAGCGGGGTCTTGCTTCCCGGCTGGATGTCGCCCAGTGAAACCCACAGGTCACCCCAAACCAGCACGGCATCCAACAGGGGAAAATCCTCCTCCCAGGTGAGTGAGCCGGAGAGTTGCACGTCTTGTTGAGAAGTCGGGATGTTCAGCGTGATGCTGCCGGTGTAGCGGGGGGCATCGCGCGCGGATGAGATTCCAGCGTGGGTCATGCTGTTGGCGTCCATGTGGATATCGGGGAAACGCATCAGCCCTCCCGCGTGTTCCACAACCGGACGGGGGTAGTGGTTGGTGGTGCCGGTATAGGCCTCCAGCGGAAAGGCCCACAGGTCGCCGTCGGCCTGGTAGGTGTAGGTGCCGCGGCGGGGGCTGTAAATACCCAGCAGACCTTCCACGCGGGCCGTGGTGCTCTCCGGCCAAGAGAGCACGACCACCAACTGGTTGACGAGCGGCTTCCCGTGCAGGAATCCGCCCGCGGTGAGAATCCCCAGGGTGAAGACCCCGGCGATGGCGAGGCTGCTCCCCCAAATCCATTCCCGGCGGCGGCGGAAGATGTAGAAATTGAGCGGTCCTACTGCCAGCAGGTAGGCGCTGCTCACCAGACACAACAAAGGCAGGACGGCGTTGCTCTGGGAAGGCAGGATGTGCAAGGCATTGTACCCGTCTCCGTTGTCCCCTGGGGAGAGCGGGGCTGTCGGAAGCGCTTGTCCCTGAGCCGACCAGACGGGAGCCAGAATATCCCACGCCCGTTCTACGGGGATGGCCCGCGGGTCGAAGGTGGTGTACGTCACCCAGCCGTAACCCAGCGGGCGGGTGAGGAGCAGCGGGGTCTCGGAGTCGCCTTGCAGGATGCGGGCGTTGGTCTGTACCGCACCCGTCGCCAGGGTGAGGGGTGCATCCATGCCGGGCGGAGTGACGGAGCGGCTGCCTTGTGGACGGAAAGGGAGCATGTCTTCCAGCCCCAGGGCGTAGGTCCAGTTGCCGCCCCCGAAAACCACGGTCTGCCCGCCGGAGAGAACCCACAGGCGGATGGCCTCGCGCTGGGCCTCGCTCAGGGCGCGGGTGTCGCTGTCCGCTCCGATGACCAGCACGTCGAGGCCCTCCAGCCCGATGGCCTGAGCGGGCATCGCGGCCTCCGAAAGGAAGGCCCGGTGCAATCCCTTCCCGGCGGATACCGAGGGCGGGATGGTGCTGGCGGTATCCACATCGGCGCTCCACAGCCCGACGTACAGGTCTTCGGGGTTCCCGCAGGTGATGGCGGTACTCGCCTGAGCCAGGATTTTCCCCTCGCTGACGAGTTGGGTCGTGAATCTGGGGTTCCACGGGGCATGCACGTAGGTCTCGAAGGCCTTGCGGGAGCGCGGCGGCAGGTCGGTGGAGATTTGGTAAGTGTCTTCCCCCACAGCAATCCGAATCAGCGCCGTTTCCAGCGGCACGCTGTCGTTTTGCACCGTGACCCATACCGGCATCCAGGCGTTCTGGCGGCATTGGCCGTCCAGACCGGCGCGCACCGTCAGGGTGATACCCGGCGTTTGGGGCGGCGGGGTCTGTCCTTCGGCCTCGGCCCGAACTCGGCGCGTCGTGCCTCCGCTCAGGGCCAGGGCGAGCAACAGCAGGAACGGGAAAAGGCGGGTCTTCATGTTCTGTATGATACCAAAGAAGTGGGGAAGTGCGAAAGTATGAAAGTGTGCAAGTACGAAAGTATGCAAGTGGGAAAGTGTGCAAGTGGGCGAGTGGGCAGGGTACAATACGGGCATGAGTGCTCCCCCCATTCGCATTCGCGGGCTGGTGCGTTTTGAGCGTTCTTTGCGCGAGCAGATGGCCCGCGGGTTCACCCCCCAGGAACGCCGGACGTGGCAGGAGAAGACCGCCGCAATCATCCGGCAGGTGGAAGAAATCTGCGCCCGATACGGGATGAAGCCGGATGATTTGCCGGCCCCGTCGCGCCGCGCTTACCGATTTTTGTGCCGCGTCCCCTGGGATTCGCTGCCGGAACGTACCCCGCCCGAGGTTGCCAGCGCTGCCCCCGAAGAATCACGGCCCCGCGGAGGCCGCGTCCGCCTGCGGAACGTGCTCCGCGCCTGCAACGCCCTCCACCGCGAAATGCAGGATGCCATTTGGGAAAATAAAAAGAAACGTCCGCCCTCCCCCCAATCCGCGGCCTTCGAAGGCTGGCTGGAGCGCATCCGCGGGACGGCGGCGGACATCGAGCGCCTGCTGGGAGAGCAGGGCGCCTCCCCTGCCGAACTGCCCGACCGCTCCCGAAGGGCTTACCAATGGCTGGTGTACCTCTCCGAGACGGAGAATCTGCGCCGCCACCTGCAAACCCTGGCCGACCTGCTCCGCCTGTGGGAGCAGGCAACCGCCCGGCGGCGCAATCCGCCCTCCCTGGAAGCGGCCCTCTTCCACAGCGCGGCGGCCTACCGCTACCGCCTGCGGGACGGCACCCTCTCGGCCACCCTCTCGGAGGGTTTTGCCGGCGCGCCGCAGCCTGTGCTGCGCGCCCTGGTACACATCTTCCTGGGGGAGCGCACTCCCGCTCGCACCGAGCGGGTGCGCGCCTGGGTAGAATCGCCCGCTTACCTGCGGGCGCAGCAGGCCTTACAGGCCGCCGCCCGCTCCCCCGCTGCCGAGGGGCGCGGGGCGGTGTACGATTTGTCCGTCCTGTTCAATGAGGTCAACGCCCGCTACTTCGGGGGCGCGCTGCCCCGCCCGCGGCTGGTGTGGGGCGGCAAACTGACGCGGCGCAAGTTCGGGCACTACGAACCTGCCACCGACACCATCATGCTCAGCCCCACCCTGGATTCGGCGGGCGTCCCCCAATTCGCGGTGGAATTCGTCCTTTACCACGAGATGCTCCACAAAGCGCTGGGAGTCACGCGGCGCAACGGTCGGCGCTACGCCCACACCCCGGAATTCCGCCGCCGCGAGCGCCTTTTTGGGCGCTACGAGGAGGCGCAGGCCGTCCTCCGCGCCCTGGCGCTGGAGGATGGGTAAGACCGCTGGTTGTCGGGCAGCGCGCTATTCCCCGGCCATCTTCCGCAGGGCGGCCTCGTCAATCACGGGGATGCCCAGGGCTTGCGCTTTCTGCAACTTGGAGCCGGGGTTTTCCCCCGCCAGGAGGTAATCGGTCTTGCGGCTGACCGAGCCGGTCACTTTGCCGCCCCGCGCCTGGATGAAGGCTTTGGCCTCGGCGCGGCTCATCGTCGGGAGGGTGCCGGTAATCACAAAGGTCAGGCCATCTAACGGGAGCGCGGGAGCCTCCGCGGGGGCGGCCCGCTCCACCGGCCATACGCCGGCAGCCTTCAGTTTACGCAGCACTTCCCGGTTGCGGGGGCGCGAGAACCAATCCACAATGGCAGCCGCGATATTCGGGCCGATGCCTTCGATGGCTTCCAGTTCCTCCTGCGTGGCGGCGGCCAGGGCATCCAGGGAGGGGTAGTGCCTGGCGAGTTCGGCGGCCATGACCTCCCCCACGCCGCGGATGCCGAGGGCGTTGAGCAGGCGCGCCAGGGGGCGCGTTTTGGAGGCTTCGATGGCGGCCAGCAGGTTGTCGGCTTTCTTCTCGGCGAAGCCTTCCAGGGGGAGCAAATCTTCGCGCTTCAGGGTGTAGAGGTCGGCCACGTCGTGCACCAGCCCGGCCCGGATGAGTTGCTCCACGATTTTGATGCCCATGCCGACGATGTCCATTGCCCCGCGGGAGACGAAGTGTTCCACGCGGCGGACGAGTTGGGCCGGGCAGGCCGCGTTGACGCAGTACCAGGCCACCTCGCCCTCGAAATGTTCCACCGGCTGCCCGCAGGAAGGACAGGTCTTCGGCGGGGTGTAGGGGCGCTCCGTGCCGTCCCGGGCCTCGACGATGGGGCCAATCACGTAGGGGATGACCTCCCCGGCGCGCTTGACCAGCACCCGGTCGCCGATGCGGATGTCTTTTTCGGCGATGAAATCGAAGTTGTGGAGGGTGGCGCGCTCCACAACGACGCCCCCGATTTCGACCGGCTCCAGCACGGCGTAGGGGGTGAGCACGCCGGTGCGCCCGACGTTGACGCCGATTTCAAGCAGGGTGGTGGTGGCCTCGGGGGCCGGGAATTTGAGGGCAATCGCCCCGCGGGGGTCTTTGCCCACGAAACCCAGGGCGGCGGCGACCTGCAAATCGTCCAGTTTGATGACCGCTCCGTCAATCTCGTAGGGGATTTCCTCCCGCCGCGCCCCCAGGTCTTCGGCGTAAGCGATGGCCTCCTCCAGAGTATCGAAGCGGCGGGCGAGACTCGCCACGGGGAAGCCCAGTTCCCGCAGGTAAGTGAGCACGCCCCATTGCGTGGCGGGTATTTCGCCGCCCTCGGCGGTCACAATCTGATAGACCAGCAGGGTGAGGGGGCGCGAGGCGGTGACGCGGGGGTCCAGTTGGCGCAGGGAACCGGCGGCGGTGTTGCGCGGGTTGAGGTAGGGCTTCTCCCCGGCGGCGCGCAGGCGGGCGTTGAGGGTCTCGAAATCCGCTTTAGTGATGAAGGCTTCGCCGCGGACGACGAGGTAGGAGGGGATGCCCCCCACCCCTGCCCTCCCCCCACTGGGGGGAGGGTTGGGTAGGGGGTGGGGAAGCGGAATTTTTAAGGGTACAGCCTTGATGGTGCGGATGTTGGCGGTGATGTCTTCGCCGATTTCGCCGTTGCCGCGGGTGGCGCCCTGCACCAGGAGGCCGTCGCGGTAGTGCAGCACTACGGTCAGGCCGTCAATTTTCGGCTCGAC
>DRKV01000317.1 GCA_011051635.1 Chloroflexota bacterium
GGTGTACTGCGGAGTAAAACGTTCCTCTACAAAGCGGGTATCGTACTGCCCGGCCATGAAGCGGTGCGAATCGACCAGTTTCTGGTGGAAAGGCAGGTTGGTGCGCACGCCCATGACGCGGTATTCCTCCAATGCCCGGCGCAGGCGCAGGATGGCTTCGGCGCGGGTCTCGCCCCACACAATCAACTTGGCAATCAGCGAGTCATAGTAGGGGGTAATCTCGAAGCCGGAGAAGACGCCGGTATCCACCCGCACGCCGGGGCCGGTGGGGAGCAGGATGTGGTCGAGTTTGCCGGTGGAGGGCATGAAGTTGTTGTAGGGGTCTTCGGCGTTGATGCGGGCTTCGATAGCCCAGCCGTGCATACGGATGTCCTCCTGCTTCCAGCGCATCTGACGCCCGCGGGCAATGCGGATTTGCTCGCGCACGATGTCCACGCCGGTGACCAGTTCCGTGACGGGGTGCTCCACCTGAAGGCGGGTGTTCATCTCCAGGAAGTAGAAGTTCTTGTCGGCATCCACCAGGAATTCAATCGTCCCGGCGTTGACGTATTCCACCGCCTGGGCCGCCCGCACCGCCACGCCGCCCATCTTCTGGCGAAAGGCCTCGTCATCGGCGACGAAGGGGGAGGGGGATTCTTCCAGCAATTTCTGGTGACGCCGCTGGATGGAGCATTCGCGCTCCCCCAGGTGGATGGTGTTCCCGAAGGAATCGGCCAGGATTTGGATTTCGATGTGGCGCGCCCCTTCGATGAGTTTCTCCAGATAGACGTTGCCATCTCCGAAGGCGGCTTCCGCTTCCCGGCGGGCAGCGCGCAGGAGGGAGGGCATCTCTTCCGGGGAGCGCACTTCGCGCATCCCCTTGCCGCCCCCTCCGGCGGTAGCCTTGATAAGGAGCGGGAAACCGATTTCGGGGGCCAGGGCCAGCAATTCATCGTCGCTCAGGTTGCCGATGCCTTCCGTGCCGGGCACGACGGGGACACCGGCTTTGCTGACCGTCTCGCGGGCCACGGCCTTGTCGCCCATGGCGGCGATGGCAGATGGTTTCGGGCCGATGAAAGCCAGCCCCTCATCCAGGCAGGCTTGGGCAAAATCGGCGCGCTCGGCCAGAAAGCCGTAGCCGGGGTGGATGGCCCCCGCCCCGCTCTTGCGCGCCACTTCCAGGATTTTATCCATGCGCAGGTAAGAATCCCGCGAGGGCGCTTCGCCGATGCAGTAGGCCTCATCGGCATAGCGCACGTGCAGCGCCTGCCGGTCGGCCTCGGAGTAAACCGCCACGGTTTGCAGGCCCAGTTCCCGGCAGGCCCGCAGAATACGGACGGCAATTTCGCCGCGGTTGGCAATCAAGACTTTTGTGAACATGGAGGGTAGTTAGGGAGTTAGGGAGTTAGGGAGTTAGGTGGTTAGGTAGTTGCCTGGTCGGGTAGTCAGTGGTCGGTGGTCAGGCGCACATCGCACGCCGCACGTGGTACGTGACACGTGATACGTGACACACGACACTTGGCACGTGACACGCCCACACTCACAACGGCATATTCCCGTGTTTCTTGGGCGGGTTGCTGTCGCGCTTGTTCGCCAGCATCTCCAGGCCGTTGATGAGGCGGGAGCGGGTTTCCCGCGGGCGGATGACGTCATCCACGTAGCCGCGGGAAGCGGCGATATAGGGGTTGGCGAAGGTCTCGCGGTACTCGCTCACCAGTTCCGCTTTGCGGGCTACCGGGTCTTCGGCCTCGGCCAGTTCCCGGCGGAAGATGATGTTGACCGCCCCGTCCGGCCCCATGACGGCGATTTCGGCGCTCGGCCAGGCAAAGTTCAGGTCGCCGCGGATGTGCTTGCTGCTCATCACGTCGTAGGCTCCGCCGTAAGCCTTGCGGGTGATGACCGTCAACTTGGGAACGGTGGCCTCGCAGTAGGCGTAAAGCAGTTTCGCGCCGGAGCGGATGATGCCGCCGTGCTCCTGGTGCGTGCCGGGCAGGAAGCCGGGCACATCCACAAAGGTGATGATGGGGATGTTGAAGGCGTCGCAGAAACGCACGAAACGAGCGGCTTTCTCGGAAGCGTCGATATCCAGCACCCCGGCCAGGACGGCGGGCTGGTTGGCGACGATGCCCACACTGTGCCCGCCCAGGCGGGCGAAACCGACCACGATGTTGGCGGCGTAGGCCTCGTGAATCTCGAAGAACTGCCCGTCGTCCACAATCAGGCGGATGACATCCTTGATGTCGTAGGGCTTGCCGGGGTCTTCGGGGATGATTTCGTCCAGAGCATCTTCGGCGCGCAGCGGGTCGTCGGCGGGGGGAACGTAGGGCGGGTCTTCCAGGTTGTTCTGCGGCAGGTAGGAGAGCAGTTTCCGCACCAGGTAGAGGGTATCGGCTTCGCTGTCGGCGGCCACGTGGCACACCCCGGAGGTCTCGGAGTGTACGCTGGCCCCGCCCAGTTCTTCGAAGGTTACATCCTCGTGGGTGACGGTCTTGACCACATCCGGGCCGGTGACGAACATGTAAGAGGAGTTGCGCACCATGAAGATGAAATCCGTCAAAGCGGGGGAGTACACCGCCCCCCCGGCGGAGGGACCCATGATGACGCTGATTTGGGGGATGACCCCCGAAGCGAGGGTGTTCTGCAAAAAGATGTCGGCGTAGCCCCCCAGGGAAACGACCCCCTCCTGAATGCGCGCCCCCCCCGAATCGTTCAGCCCAATTACGGGGGCCCCGTTCTTGAGAGCCATCTCCATGATTTTGACAATTTTGCGGGCGTGGGCTTCTCCCAAACTGCCGCCCATCACGGTGAAATCCTGCGAAAAGACGTACACCAGGCGACCCTCGACGGTTCCCCAGCCGGTGACGACCCCGTCTCCCAGGTACTTGCGCTTTTCCATCCCGAAGTTGGTGGCGTTGTGGGTGACGAAAGTATCCACTTCGCGAAAGGAGCCCCTGTCCAGCAGAATCGCCAGACGCTCCCTGGCGGTCAGGCGGCCGCGTTTGTGCTGCGCTTCGATGCGCTCCGGGCCGCCCCCCAGAGCGGCCTGCTTGCGGAGTTCTTTGAGATGCTCAATTTTGGGATTTTTGCTCATGGATTGCTCCGAAAAAGGTTTTGGTATGGCGGCGGGAGCAGACCCACCACAAGATGCCCCACCCCGCGAGGCTCATCCCCGCCCAAAAGGGCAGGTTGTAGACCGGGGCGTTGCGCCAGTGCAAGTAAAGGCGCTCGCTCCATTGGGCCAGCAGATAAGCCGTCCCCAGGGGCAGGGTGAAGCGGCAAGCCGGGGGCCAGCCAATCCACAGCCCAATGCCCCAGGGGACGAAGAGGAAACTCCACAGCACGCCGGTTCCCAGCAGATACCAGGCCGCGCCGGGCAAGGCGTGTGCTTGCAGAAATGCCCACTGCCGCAGGGTGACGACGATGCGGGTGAGATACAGCGCCGCAAGGGTTAACACGCCCAGGGCGAGAAGGGTTACGGAGCGGGGGCGTTTCATAAGTACCACGTGTCACGTGCCAAGTGCCATGTACCAAGTGCCAAGTACCACGTGATACGTGATACGTGACACCCTCAACACTCCAACGTTATCTTCCCCATTTGCCGACCGCTTTCCAGGCGCTCCTGAGCGGCGCGGGCCTCCCGCAGGGGGAAGGTCTCGTCCAGCGGGACGCGCAATTTGCCCGCCGTGACCAGTTCCATCACGGCGCGGAAGTCGCTCAACGTCCCCATCGTCGAGCCGATGAGGGTGAGGTGCTTGCCGAAGATGTAGCGGTTGTCAATCTCGAATTTGGGGCCGCCGGTATTGCCCACCGTCAGGATGCGGCCTCCCTTGCGGGCGGCGCGGAAACTGAGCGGAAAGGTCGTGCCCACGTTGTCCACCACCACGTCCACGCCGCGGCGGTTGGTCAATTTGTAGATGGTTTTGGCCCAGTTTGCCTCTTTGGAGCGGTCAATCAGGTAGTCTGCACCCAGCGATTCGGCCAGGGCCAGTTTTTCGGCGCTGGAGCCGACCACGTAAACCGTCGCCCCGGCATATTTGGCAATCTGGATGCTGGCGGTGTTGACCCCGCCGGAGGCCCCCACGATGAGAACGCGCTCACCGGGGCGCAGATTGGCGCGCCTTACCAGCGAATGCCAGGCGGTGTGATAGACCAGCCCGGCAGCCGCGGCGGTGTGGTAATCGAAATCCGGCGGCAGGGGGAAGACCTGCCGGGCGGGGACGACCACGTATTCGGCGTAAGTGCCGCGGCGGGTCTCGCCCAGGAGTTGCCAGCGGCGGCACATATTGTCCTGCCCGGCCTGGCAAAATTCGCACTCCCCGCAGCCGATGTTGGCGTTAATCACCACGCGGTCCCCTACCCTCACCCCTTCCCCTCCCCCACTGGGGGAGGGGTTAGAGGGGTTAGGGGAGGGGCTAGGGGTGGGGGCAACAGCGACGATTTCGCCCGCGCCGTCCGCGCCGGGAATGTGAGGGTACTGCAACTTGATGCCCGGCCAGCCCTGGCGCACCCACAGGTCCAGGCGGTTGAGGGCCGCCGCCCGCAGGCGCACCAGCACTTCGCCGGGGCCAGGCTCCGGAGTGGGATAGTCGCCGTATTCCAGCACCTCCGGGCCGCCGTGTTGGTAGAAGAGAATGGCTTTCATGCTCTACCGCAGCCCTGTCTCCAACCGGGAAATCACCAGGCGTTGAATCTCGCTGGTGCCCTCGTAGATTTCGGTGATTTTGGCGTCCCGGAAGTAACGTTCCACGGGCAGTTCCTTCGAGTAGCCCATCCCGCCGTGAATTTGCACCGCGGCGTGGGCGCAGAACATGGCCGTCTCGGAAGCAAACAGTTTCGCCATGGACGACTGGAGCGTGAAGCGCTCGCCAGTGGTCTTGCTGCGCTCCTTCGCCAGGGCGGCGTGGTACACCAGCAGACGGGCGGCCTCAATGCGGGTCTTCATATCCGCAATTTTGAAGCCGGTGCCCTGAAACTGCCCGATTTTCTTCCCGAAGGCTTCCCGTTCCTGCACGTACTGGACGCTGGCCTCGTAAGCGGCCTCGGCAATCCCCAGAGCCTGGGCGCCGATGCCGATGCGCCCGGCATCCAGCACGGTCATGGCAATCTTGAAGCCCTGTCCTTCCTCTCCCAGGCGGTTCTCCACCGGGCAGCGGTAATCTTCGAAGACGATTTCGCTCGTCGCCGAGGCCCGAATCCCCAATTTGGGTTCCTTCTTGCCGCGGATGAAGCCGGGTTTGTCGGTTTCGATGAGAAAAGCGGTCACGCCGCGGTGCTTCTTCTCCGGCTCGGTCATCATAAAGACCACCACGTAATCGGCCACCGGCCCCCCGGTCACCCAGGATTTGCGTCCGTTGAGGATGTAGTAATCGCCGTCGCGCACAGCGCGGCTGCGCATCGTGCCCGCATCCGAGCCGGACATGGGTTCGGTGAGCGAATAAGCCCCGATTTTCTCTCCCGAGGCTACCGGGGTGATGAATTTCTGCTTCTGCTCCTCGGTGCCGAACTTCAGGATGCCGTAGTTGAAGAGCGAGTTGTTCACCGACATAATCGTGCCGTGTGAAGCGTCCGCCTTGCTGATTTCTTCCAGCGCCAGAACGTAAGCCAGGGTATCCATCTCCGCCCCGCCGTACTCCTCGGGGACTTCAATGCCCATGAAGCCCATCTCGCCCATCTTGGCGATGGTTTCTACGGGGAATTTCCCCGTTTCGTCGAACTCGGCGGCGATGGGAGCAATCTCGTTCTGGGCGAAGTCGCGGGCGGCCTGCTGAATCATCTTGTGCTCGTCGGTGAAGAAGGGAAAGTCAGGAATCATGGTATCCTCCCGAAGGGTGAAGTGAAGGAATGGCGAGAATGGAACGGGTTTCATTATAGCACGCTGGCGGGTTTTTGCGGGTGTTGATGACTGACGGCTGACCGTGGACGGTGGACGGTGGACGGTAGACCGTGGACGGCGGACAACGGACGGCTGACCGCTGCTCCCCGACGACTGCCCCCAGAAAGATGATAAAATTACTGACCGTACTCATAAACTCTGCTGTAGGCCGGAACGCATCTGAGGTACCCCCCATGCAAGAAGAAATCACCCCCGAAGTCTTTGAACATCTGGTTGAACTGGCCGCCCTGGAACTGACCCCCGAAGAAGGAGAATACCTGCGCGCCCAGTTGAACAAGCAATTGCAGGCCGTCCGCGAGTTGCAGGCCATCCCCCTGGAAGAGGGCATCCCCCCCGCTTCTCACGGCGTACCCTACACCCCGGAGAGCAGCCCGCCCCCGCGGGAGGACCGCTGGCAGCCCTACCCCAACGTGGAAGCCCTCCTCTCCCAGGTTCCCGAAACCGAAGAAGGCTACATCGTCGTCCCCGACATCCCCCACGAGGCTTTGGATTGACCTTATGAGCACACCTATCCCCTTCCTCCCCGCCCGCGAGATTGCCCGCATGGTGCGCCGCGGTGAACGCTCCGCCCGTCAGGTGACCGAAGCCGTGCTGGAACACATCGCCCGCGTGGACGGCGTTCCCGGCCAACTGGGGGGCGACCCGCAGGCCGAGCCGGACAAGGTCCACGCCTTCATCACCCTGACCGCCGAACGCGCTCTGGCGCAGGCCGATGCCGTGGACGCCAAAATCGCCGCCGGAGAAGACCCCGGCCCGTTGGCCGGCGTGCCCTTCACCGTCAAAGACATCTTCACCGTGGAAGGCACCCCCTCCACCGCCGCGTCGCGGATGCTGGCGAA
>DRKV01000318.1 GCA_011051635.1 Chloroflexota bacterium
ATGATGTCTTTGTTGATGTAGGTGAACCAGGAATCGAGCAGGGAGGCCAGCGCCACAGCCAGCAGAAAACCGAGCAGCCAGCGCCAATGGGGTTTGAGCAGCCCCAAAATACGCTTGAAGACCGGCAAAGTGATTTGGGAGGTGTATTCTTCTTCTTCCAGTTCGATGGGGGGCATGAGGTTGGGGATGGGGGATTAGGGAACAGGGATTAGGGACAAGGGATTGGGGAGCAGGGTACGGGGTACGTTGTACGGGGTACATCGCACATCGCACGCCGCACGTGACACGTGATACGTGGTACGTGGTACGTGGTACGTGACACGTGACACCCCGCACGCCTAACCCGCAACCCCTACCCTCGCAACCCCTATCTCCGCCTCCAGTTCGGCATCTATGCGGGTCTGGATGGCGTAGATTTCGCGGTACATGCCGCCCTCGGCCAGCAGGGTTTCGTGCGTCCCCATCTGGACGATGCGTCCTTTGTCCAGCACCACAATCAGGTCGGCGTTCATCACCGACTGGATGCGGTGGGCAATCACGAAGGTAGTGCGCCCCTGCATGAGGCGTTCCAGAGCGGAGCGGATGGCGGCCTCGGTCTCGGTGTCCACGCTGGAGGTGGAATCGTCCAGGATGAGGATGCGCGGGTCTTTCAGGAGGGCGCGGGCGATGGCGATGCGCTGCTTCTGCCCGCCCGAAAGGGTCACGCCGCGCTCCCCCACCAGGGTATCGTAACCATCAGGGAAGGTGAGAATCACGTCGTGGATGGCGGCAGCGCGGGCCGCGGCCTCGATTTCGGCCTGCGTCACTGCGCGTCCCGCCCCGTAAGCGATGTTTTCCCGCAGGGAGCGGCTGAACAGGAAGGGTTCCTGTTCGACGATGCCGATTTGCCGGCGCAGCCACGCCCGCGGATACGCCTTGAGTTCCACGCCGTCCAGAAGGATGCGCCCGCCGGTGTAATCGTGAAAACGGGGCAGCAGGTTGACCAGGGTGGTCTTCCCGGAGCCGGTGGAACCGAGCAGCGCCACGACCTGCCCGGCCCGGCAGGTGAAAGTGATGTCCTGCAAAGCCGGAACGGTGTCATCCTCGTAGGTGAAGGAGACGTTGTCGAAGACGAGGTCGCCGCGGGCCGGCCTTTCGGGGAGGTGCGTCCCGTCTTCCAGGGGTTCGGGGGGCACCTTGAGGATATCCACCAGCCGCCCGTAGGAGACCAATCCCGTGGAGGCCTGCACAATCATGCGTCCCAGGTTGCGTATCGGCCAGATGAGCCAGACCACCAGCCCGACGTAGGCCAGATAAGTCCCAACGGTCACTTCGCCGCGGATGGCGAGGAGAGCAGCGTAGATGAAGCCGCCCAGCATCTGCATTCCCAGAACGATGTCCGAGACCGGCCAGAAGAGGCTGTGCATCATCAGAAGTTTCTTGCCGCGCAGGAATTTCTCCCAGTTCTCGGCTTCGAACTTGCGTTTCTCGTAATCCCGGCGGGCGAAGGCTTTGACGACCCGCACGCCGCTCAGGTTCTCTTGCAAGGCAGTGGTCAGGCGCGATTCCTGTTTCTGGTAGGCCTCGTAGGCTTCGGAGACTTTCTTGAAGAACCACACCGAAACGGCCAGGATGAAGGGGATGACGACCACCGAAGCCCAGGCCAGACGGGCGTTCAGGCGGTAGATGGCGATGAAGTTGATGACGAAGAGGAGCACGATGCGCCCGGCTCCGATGGCCTGGTCGGCGAAGAAGCGGCGCACGGCGTCCACATCGGAGGTAGCGCGCTCCACAAGGTCGCCGGTGGAAGCATGGCTGTGGTAAGCCACGCTCAGGCGCTGGATGTGGTCGAAAAGGTAGTCGCGCACCCGCCGGGCGATGCCTTCGGCGGTATAGGCGGCCAGTTTCCCGGAGAGGAAGGCGAATCCGCCCTCGAAGAGGGCCAGGAGCACGAAGCCCAGGGCGACCCAGGCGAAAGCCTGCGCCAGGGAATTGCCCAGAACGGGCTGCGCTTCCCCGGCCACCATATCGGCAAAGTAGCGCAGGAGGATGTAGGTCGCCGTTTTGGAGGCCGCCGAGATTGCCAGCGCCACCGTCGCGCCGATGTAGGCTCCCCGGAAGCCGCGCATCATGCGCCACAGCCCCATCAGGCGGTATTTGCTGAGGGTTTGTCGGAGGTCAATGGGGTGGGAGGTCATGGTGAGGGGTGAATGGGTGAGTAGGTGAGTAGGTGAGTGGGTGACGGGGTAATGGGGTGGGCAATTCCCGTTTGTGAGAATTCGTGTTATTCGTGGACAAGTGAGTGGGTGATTGGGTGACGGGGTGGGCAATGCCCATTCGTGAGAATTCGTGCTATTCGTGTCCATTCGTGGACAAAAAAGAAGGCCACGGTGCGGAGCGCACCGTGGCCGAAAATGGTCACGAGGGGAAATTGAGAGGGGTTTTAACCGCCTCCAGGCGCGCTCCAAGGAGGTATAAATTTGCCGACAACGGGGATGAAAATGTGGATGGTCATCTTGAAGCGCTCTCCTTTCGTAGATTTTGCTCTTGCGAGCGGGAACAGTGTAACACAGGGTCAAAGGTGGGTCAAGGAAATTTCGGCGCGGGGAATCACTCCGCGGCCTCGCCGCCGTTCCGCATGGCGAGCAGAAACAGGAGGTACCCGACCAGTTCCACCGCGCCCTCGTCCACGATGCCGGGCAAGAAGCCGCCCGCCAGGGGATAGAGCGCCACGGCCAGGAGCACCACCCACACCCAGCGCGGCAGGTTCCCGGCGCGGCGGCGGGCCAGGAGGGCGCTCAAGACCGCGCCGAACAGCGAAAAAGCCGCGTCGTCGGTGGGGCCGGGGAGCAAATCGGGCAGGAGGGTGTAGGCGCTGCCGCTGAGATACGGCAGACTGGCCGCCAGCCAGGAGACCGTGTCCAGCCGCCAGAGCAGCGCCGCGGCCGCGAGGAGCAGCACGAGCAGGGTTCCTGCCCCCAGCCAGAGGCCCTGCTCCAGCCCCCAGCGATACCATCCCAGGGCGAGGGCCGCCCAGGGCAGCAGCACGGCCAATACGAACAGGATTGCGGCGAGGAGGGTCTTCCAGCGGTCGGTCATGGGGGATGCTCCGGGAACAACGTGAGGTCAAGGATACCCAAATTGTACCCTAGACAGTGGACGATGGACGGTGGACGGTGGACGATGCCCAGAACAGCGTAAACCAGCGGGCATCAGCGTACTCTGCGTTCTTCTGACGACTGACCGCTGACGATAGACGGTGGACGGTAGAATACGACCCCGCACAGAACAGCGTAAACCAGCGGGCATCAGCGCAATCTGCGTTCTTCTGATAACTGACGGCTGACGACTGACCGCTGACAACTTCGGGTACAATTGAGACAACAATTCTCCACGACGGC
>DRKV01000319.1 GCA_011051635.1 Chloroflexota bacterium
GGACTCATCCGACCAGACCTTGAGGTGCCACCACAAGCGCTCGCGGTTGCCGTTCCACAGGATTTCGCGGCGCACGCTCCGGCGCACCGTGCGCGCCACCAGCCGCCGCAGCCCCAGCAGGAAGGGATAATCCAGCCAGATGAGAGCCTGTGCCCGCGGCCAAACGACATCGCGCACCCGGCTGTAATTGCCGGCCACGGCCCAGGCCGGGGCGCGGGTAGCCGCATCCACCCGCCGGCGGAAGACGGCATCCGCGGCGGGCTGCCAGTTCGGCTCCCAGTGCAGGGCGTCCAGTTCGATGAAATCCAGCCCCAGGCGGCGGGAGAGACGCTCCGCCAGCGTGGATTTGCCGAAGCCGGTCGTGCCGACTACGACCAGACGGCGGTAAGGGAAGGGGATGGGTGCGTTCATGGAGGGGATTATACTTTGTCGCCCTCCCCTGCAAGGGAACGCAGATTGCGCTGATGACCGCTGATTTGCGCTGTTTCCCCCCTCCGCAGTTCAGAATGCAGTCGCCGAAGGGCGACTTCGCAGACGGTGGTGCAGTTTCAACTGCCGAGAATCGTCAAAAAAGCAGGTATAATTAGATAAACTTCTAATACTAAGGAAAGTCCTATGTCCACATGCCAACGTCCCCAGAACGACGATTTCAACGAACTGGATATTTTCTTTCAAGACCCCAACATCGAGCGCCTGCCCCCGGAGGAAGTGCGTATCGAAGCCTTCGAGATGACCCCCTGGCCGGATGGCCGTCCGGCGGTCAAGGTATCCATGCGGGTCACGCCCTTCCAAAAGCGTCCCTCGGCGGAAATCCGAATTGCCAACCCCGAAGGCGAAACCGTTGCCGAGGCCAGCATCTTCGGGGCGATGGGGCCGAAGAGCGAAATCAACATGCACCTGCGCGGCCACGTCATGCCGGGGGAGTACACCGCCCGCTGCACCCTCTTCTACGAGCGCTACCCGGAGGGCGAGAAACCCGCTCCGGGAGACCCCTACGTTCCCCCCGAAATCATGGTCGTGGATGAGGCCGAGACCGTCTTCCATCTATGAAATCCCTGCTGCGTCTGCGTATCTTCCTGCGCCCCTATGCCCGCCAGATTTTGCTGGCCGTCATCTGCCTCCTGGGGGTGACGACCCTCAGCCTGGTCGTGCCCGACATCATCCGCCGGGTGATTGACGAGGGCCTGGCGCAGGGCGATATGGGCATGATTCGCCGCGCCGCCTTCCTCATCCTCGGCATCGGGATACTCAGCGCCGCCTTCTCCAGCGGGCAGCGCTACCTCAGCGAGTGGATTGCGGCGCACATCGGCTACGACCTGCGTAACCGCATGTACGACCACATCCAGCGCCTTTCTTTCGCCTACCACGACCGGGCGCAGGCGGGGCAACTCATCAGCCGCAGCATCGAAGACGTGCGCTCCATCGAGCGTTTCATGGGCTTCGGTCTCATCGAACTGGCGCGTCTGAGCGTCCTGCTGGTCGGTGTGGTCACGCTGCTCTTCCTGCAAAACCTCCGGCTGGCGGGGATTGCCTTGCTGCCCCTCATCCCGCTGGTCACGATGACGGTGTGGTTTGGGAGCATCATCAGCCGCTATTTTCTGGAAATTGACAACAACCTGGGGGAACTCTCCTCCCGTTTGCAGGAGAACGCCACCGGCGCGCAGGTAGTGCGCGCTTTTGCCCGCGAACCCTACGAAATCGCCCGTTTCGATGCTGCCAACCGCGCCCTGTACCGCGCCCGCGTCACCGTCATCGGCCAGTGGTCGCGCGTCATGCCGACCACCCGCCTGCTGGCTGTCCTGGGGACGGTGCTCATCCTGTGGTTTGGCGGCTCGATGGTGCTGCGCGGCGAGATGACCGTCGGCGAAGTGGTGGCCTTCAACAGTTACATGGTCATGCTGGCGATGCCCGCCCGTCAACTCGTCTGGCTGGTCAACCTGGGAGGGGAAGCGGTAGCCGGGATTCAGCGCGTTTTTGAGATTCTGGATACCCCCAGGGATATCGCCTCCCCTCCGGATGCGGTGCGTCTGCCCCCCCTTTCGGGGCAGGTGACCTTCCGGGAGGTTTCCTTCCGGTACGAGGGGGACCGCCGCGCCCCCGCCTTGCAGGACATCTCCCTGGAGATTGCTCCCAACCAGATTGTCGCTTTGATTGGGAGCACCGGCTCCGGCAAGACCACCCTCGTCAATCTCATCCCGCGTTTTTACGATGTCAGCGCCGGGGCCGTGCTGGTGGATGGTTACGACGTGCGCCGGGTGGATTTGGCCTCCCTGCGGCGGCAGATTGGCATCGTCCTGCAAACCTCCCTCCTGTTTTCGGATACGGTGCGCGCCAACATCGCCTTTGGCCGCCCGGATGCCTCTCCGGAGGAGGTGGAGGCCGCGGCGCGGGCCGCCCAGGCCCACGAGTTCATCACCCGCCTGCCGGAGGGCTACGATACCGTCATCGGCGAGCGCGGTCTGACTCTCTCCGGGGGCCAGCGGCAGCGCATCGCCATCGCCCGCGCCCTGCTGATGGACCCCCGCATCCTGATTTTGGACGATTCCACCTCCAGCGTGGACCTGCGTACCGAGCAACTCATCCAGCAAGCCCTGGATACGCTCATGCAAGGGCGCACCACCTTCGTGATTGCTCACCGCATCGCTACCGTCCGCCGCGCCGACCTGATACTCGTCCTGGAAGGAGGCCGCATCGTTCAGCGCGGCACCCACGCGCGTCTCCTCGCCGAAGAAGGCCCCTACCGCGAGATTTACGAATTGCAGTTGGCCGGGGGACGGCAGACCGTGGACGGTGGACGATAGACGGTGGATGATAGACGGTGGACGATAGACCGTGGACGGTGGACGGCTGCCTGCTGACCGCTGCCAACGTGCGGCGTGCGGGGCGCGAAGGTTGACGATACCCAGCCGCCCAACTACCCAACTCCCTAACTCTCCAACTACCTAACTACCCAACTATCTCCCCATGTCCCAACCCATCCAGCCCCCCGCCTACATCCTGAAAAACTACGAGGACTCGCACGCTGAGTACAACCGCGAGGTAGTGCGGCGGCTGATGGGATTCATCCGTCCCTACGCCCTGCCGATGCTGGGGGCGCTGGTGCTGATGCTCATCAACGCCGGGGCGATGGTCGCCGGGCCGTATCTCATCAAAATCGCCATTGACGATGGCCTGAGCGCCGGGAATGTTGCCGTGCTGCGGAATGCCTCCCTGGCCTATCTGGGGGTGGCCCTCGCCCAGTGGGTGGCGATTTACCTGCGGGTCAACGTCATGGCGCGGGTGGGGCAATCCATCATCTACGACCTGCGGGCGCGCATCTTCGAGCATTTGCAGGCCCTCTCGCTGGAGTTCTTCAGCCGTCACAGCGTGGGGCGCATCATCACCCGCACCATCAACGACGTGGGCGTGCTGCGCGAGTTCTTCACCTGGGCTATCCTGGCTGTGGCGCGGGATTTGTTCGACCTGTTTGGGGCCGTCTTTGCCATGTTGAGCATGGATTGGCGTCTTTCGCTCCTGGCGTTCACCGTCCTGCCCGTCATGGCCTGGATGACCGCTACCTTCCGGCGTAAATCGCGGGCCAAATACCGGCAGGTACGCGCCGCCACCAGTTGGGTGAGTTCCGTGCTGGCCGAGAACATCAACGGGGTGCGCGTCGTGCAGGCTTTCTCCCGCGAGGACTACAATTACGCCTACTTCCGCCAGCAGCCCAACCTCTACCACCGGCAAAGCAAACTGGAGGCTGCCCGTCTCTCGGCCATCTTCCTGCCGGGGATTGACCTGCTGGGGGCGCTGGCTACGGCCATCGTGGTGGGCGTGGGCGGAGCGGCGGCCCTGGGCGGAGACATCACCGCCGGCATTCTGGTGGCTTTCACCCTCTACATCAACCGTTTCTTCGAGCCGATTCGCGACCTGAGCCGCCGCTTCGATACCTTCCAGTCCGCTATGGCGGGCGGGGAGCGCATTTTTGCCTTGCTGGATACCCCCATCCAGGTGCAGGATGCCCCCGATGCGGTCGAGATGCCGCCCATTCGCGGCGAGGTGCGCTTCGATGGCGTCTCCTTCCGCTACGACGAGGAGGACGCCTGGGTGCTGCGCGACATAAACGTGCATGTGGGGGCAGGCGAGACCGTGGCGCTGGTGGGCGAGACCGGGGCGGGCAAGACCACCTTCATCAAACTCCTGGCGCGCTTCTACGACCCCACCGAGGGGCGCGTTCTGGTGGACGGGATTGACATTCGCACCGTCACTCAGGCCAGTTTGCGGAGCCAGATGGGGCTGGTGCTGCAAGAGCCTTTCCTGTTCAACGGCACGGTGGGGGAGAACATCGCCTTTGGACGGCTGGAGGCCACCCAGGAGGAAGTGGAGGCCGCCGCCCGCGCCGTGGGCTTGCACGATTTCATCGCCGCCCTCCCGCAGGGATACGATACCCCCGTCCACGAGGGCGGCCTGCGCCTTTCGGTGGGGCAGCGGCAGTTGGTTTCTTTCGCCCGCGCCCTCCTGGCCGACCCGCGCATCCTCATCCTGGACGAGGCCACTTCCAGCGTGGATACCCAGACCGAGCAAATCATCCAGCGCGCCCTGGAGCGCCTGCTGCACGGGCGTACCGCCTTCGTGATTGCCCACCGCCTCTCGACGGTGGTCAACGCCGACCGCATTCTCGTGATTCACGATGGCCGCATCGTGGAGGAAGGCACGCACGCGGAATTGCTGGCCCTCGGCGGGCGCTATGCCGCCCTGCACCGCGAGACCGTGGGGAGGTGAGGGGGACAGGCTCGAACCATCCCCAACACAAAGAGGGCTTCTCCGCACGAGAAGCCCTCTTTTGAAGCACCTCTATCCAGGCCACTACTTGCCGTGTAACGCCCGCCAGACGCGCTCCGGCGTGTAGGGGAGTTCGTGAATCCAGACGCCGGTCGCGTTGTGGATGGCGCTTGCCATCGCCGGCGCGACCCCGTCAATGGAGATTTCGGCCACCGATTTCGCCCCGAAGGGGCCGCTCGGTTCGTCCGTCTGGACGAAGATGACATCCGCCGGGGGCATTTCTCCCGCTTTGTAGATGTGGTAATCGCCCAGCCGCGCGTTGACCATGCGTCCCTTTTCGTCGTAAAGCATCTGCTCGCTGAGCGTGAAGCCCAGCGCCTGCGAGAGACCGCCTTCCACCTGCCCGGAGGCGGTGACCGGGTTGATGATGCGTCCGCTGTCCACGACCATCAGCAGGCGTTCCGGGGTGATGACGCCCGTTTCCGTATCCACGCTGATTTCGACGAACTGCGCGCCGACCGGCGGCGGGCTTTCGTAACTCATGTGCGAAGCCGTCGCCATGATTTGATGCTGATTCATCTGGTGCAGGCTGCTCAACGCTACCTCGGCGTAGGTCAGGCTGCGACCGTCCGGGGCGAGGACGCGGCTGTCTTCCAGTTTCAGCGTCTCGGCGGAGACATCGCCGAACATCGCCGCGGCGTGTTCGCGAATCTGGTCGGCGACCTTGAGGGCGGCTTTCCGCACCGCGCCGCCGCTGATGTAGGTCGTCGAACTGGCATACGCGCCCGTATCGAAGGGCGTGAAGTCGGTATCCGAAGAATAGACGATGAAATCTTCCACCGGGGCGTGCAGGGCTTCGGCGGCGATTTGCGCCAAAATGGTATCGGAGCCGGTGCCGATGTCGGTCGCGCCAATCAGCAGGTTGAAGGAGCCGTCGTCGTTCATCTTGATGGTCGCGGCTGCCATATCCAGCCCGGCGACGCCGCTGCCGTGCATCACGACCGCGACGCCGATGCCCTTGCGGATGCGTCCGGTCTGCTTGCGGTAGGCTTCGCGTTTGGCGTAGAAATCCGTCGCCTTGACGCCGACTTCCACGCAGCGTTCCAGCCCGTTGGTGTTCATGGTCTGCTCAAAGCCCTCGCGTCCCTCGCCGAGTTGCTTCGCCAGATACATCGGCTCGCCGACTTTGAGCCAGTTTTTGCGCTTGAATTCCAGCACGTCCAGCCCCAGTTGCTCGGCGATTTCTTCCATCAGGGTTTCCATGCCGAAGAGTTCCTGCATGGTGCCGTAGCCGCGAAACGCGCCGGGGGTGGGCTTGGTGGTGTACACCACGTCGCAGTCGAAGCGGGCGTTGGGAGCGTTGTAAATCGTCAGCCCTTTGAAGCCGCCGACCATCTGGACGGTCAGGCTGTGCGTGCCGTATGCGCCCGTATCGCCGATGAGATACAAATCTGCGGCGGTGACTTTGTCGCCCTTGACGCCGATGCGGTAGCGCATGATGTGGGCGTGGCGGCTGCGGGATGAGATGAATTCCTGCTCGCGGGTGTATTCCATGCGGACAGGCTTTCCGGTGCGGATGGTCAGCAGGGAACACAAATCTTCGAGGATGAGTTCCTGCTTGTTGCCGAACCCGCCGCCGAGACGCGGCTTGATGACGCGAATCTGCTTGACGGGCAGCCCGATGAGAGGCGCGACCATGCGCCGGATGTGGAAAGGCACCTGCGTGCTGGAGCGGATGACGAGACGGTCGTCCTCGTCGAACCAGGTGATGCAGACGTGCGGTTCGATGTGCGCCTGCTGCTGCTGCGGGGTGCGGAATTCGCCCTCGAAAACGGCATCGGCTTCCGCCAGGGCTTTTTCCACGTCCCCGACTTCGCCGTGCAGGTGATGGACGATGTTATGCTGGGCGTCGTGGATGCCTTCGGTGTCGTCTTCGTCGTGGACGACGGGCGCGCCGTCTTTCATCGCCTCGATGGGGTCCAGTACGGGGGGCAGGATTTCGTAATCCACTTTGATGAGCCGCAGCGCCTTGCGGGCGATTTCCAGCGTATCGGCGGCGACGACGGCGACTCTATCCCCGACGTGGCGGACTTTGTTATCCAGCACGACCTGGTCGTAGGGCGTCGGGTTGGGATAAGACTGTCCGCCGGAGGCGTATTTGACGCGCGGGACGTTTTTGTAGGTCAGCACGGCGCGCACGCCGGGCAGGGCTTCGGCGGCGCGGGTGTCAATCTCGCGGATGCGGGCGTGGGCGTGCGGACTGGTGAGCAGCGCGCCGTAGAGCATCCCCTCCAGTTTGATGTCGTCGGTGAAGACGGGGCGGCCTTTCGCCAGTTTGACAGCGTCCACTTTCTGCTGGGGCTGCCCCACGTATTCGGTGGGGGGCATATCCGGGGGGGTGAGTACCAGCGGAGGGAGCGGATTCTTCTCTCCATTGGGGCGGCGGTATTCTTCGGGCAGGGCTTCGAAGGGTTTTCCTTCAGGGGGCAGGGTCAGGTAACGGGGGGCCAGTTCCGGGCCGGAAGAATCCCGCAAGATGGCGGCAGCCTTTTGAACCGCGGCGATTTGTTTGGTGTATCCCGTGCAGCGGCACAGGACGCCGTTGAGAGCCGCTCCGATTTCCTCCTCATCAGGGTCGGGATTTTTATCGAGCAGGGCTTTGGTGGTCAGGACCATAGCGGGGGTGCAGTAACCGCATTGAATGGCGCCCGCCTCCACAAAGGCCTCCTGGATGGGGTGCAGGTCGGGGCCGTCATTCAGCCCTTCAAGGGTGAGAATTTCCCGGCCATCGGCTTTGTAGGCCGGGGTCATGCACGAGCGGAC
>DRKV01000320.1 GCA_011051635.1 Chloroflexota bacterium
CGCACTTCGCACCCCCCACTTCGCACGTGACACGTGATACCTGGTACTTGACACGCACCCTCACCCGCCTCGCTGTACTGCTCAGCCTCCTGGCCGTAGTCGCGGCCTGGGGGATAGCCGGGCGCGTCTTCGAGTACATCCCGCATCTGGAGGATGAGATTGCCTACGTCTGGGAGGCGCGGGTCATCGCCGAGAACGGGCGCATCATGCTCCCTTCTCCGCCAGAGCCGAAGAGTTTCCTGGTCCCTTTCGTGGTGGATTACGAAGGGCGGCGTTTCGGCAAGTATCCCCTGGGGTGGCCGGTGGTGCTCGCCTTCGGGGTGCGCTTCGGCCTGCGCGATTGGGTCAATCCCTTGCTGGCCGGGCTGGCCGTGTGGCTCACTTTCCGCCTGGGGGAAAAGTTGATGGGGGCACGGCTCGCCCTGTTGAGCGCCTTCCTGCTGCTCACCTCGCCTTTTTTCTGGCTGAACGCGGCTTCGCTCCTTTCGCACGTGTGGGGGATGGTGCTCACGCTGGTCTTTGTGCTGGGCTGGCTGGAGTCCACGAATGAGTATCCGCGAATTGTCACGAATAGCACGAATAAAGTCCACGAATGGACACGAATTTTCACGAATGATACGGATGTGAGGGGGTGGGTGGCGCTCGTCACAGGGGCGGTGGCGCTGGGGGTGCTGGCGCTCAGCCGCCCGTTCAGCGCGGTGGCGGTGGCGCTGCCCTTCGCCTTCCACGGGGCGTACCTGTTCCTTCGCGGGGATGGCCAGATGCGCCTGCGGCTGGCAGGCTTTGCGGCGCTGGCCGCCTCGATTGCCGCCCTGCATTTCGTCTGGCAGTACGCCCTCACCGGGGATTTCTTCCGCAATCCCTACACGCTGTGGTGGGAGTACGACCGGGTAGGCTTCGGCCCCGGCCACGGAGTGGTTCCCGGCGGGCATACGCTGAGGCAGGCGTGGGTCAACACGCGCTTCAGTTTGCAGGCCGGCGCGAGTGACCTGTTCGGCTGGGGGCGGCTCTCGTGGCTCTTCCTCCTGCCGGGGATGTGGAAACTGCGCCGCAACACGGGCGCGTGGCTGGTGACGGGGGTCTTCGTCTCCCTGCTGGTGCTGTATCTGGCCTACTGGGTGGGGTCGTGGCTTTTCGGGCCGCGGTATTACTTCGAGGGATTGCCGGCACTCGTCCTGGTGAGCGCTGCGGGGATAGAGCAGGTCTCCGGGGGATGGCTGCATTTTTGGGAGCGCAAGCAGCCGGAAGGGAGTTCGTCCCGCTCCCCAAAAAGTGGATTCCCCTCCGGGGTGCGGTGGCGGGCGGTCTTTACGGCGGCTCTCGTTATGGTGCTGGTTTCCCTCAATTTGAAGTTCTACCTGCCCCCCCGCCTGGCGATGATGCAAAATCTGTATACCATCAACCGCGGGCGGCTGGCTCCTTTCTCCCATCCCAAAGTGCAGGCCCTGACCCCCGCCCTGGTGTTCGTGGATACGGAACGCTGGATGCCCTACGGCGCGCTGCTGGAACTGGAATCCCCTGACCTGACTTCGCCCTTCATTTTCGCCCTGGATATCGGCCCGCGCACGAATGCCCGCGTGCGGGCGGCCTTCCCGGAGCGGCGGGCGGTGTACTACGACCCGGACGAGCCGTTTGTTTTTCGGGTGGGAAGTCCATGAAACAAGCCCCGGCGTATGTGCCAGGGCTTGCGAGTTTCAGGCGTAAACGGGGGTGAGCCAGCGGCGGTATTTGGGATGCCTGCCGCGCACGACTTTATCGAAAAGTTCCCGCAACTGGGTGGTGATTGGCCCCATTTCGCCGCTGCCGATAGGACGATAATCCACTTTCGTAACCGCGGTGATCTGGGCGGCGGTGCCGGTCATGAAAATTTCATCACACAGGTAGATTTCGGTGCGGTCGATGGAGCGCTCGATGACGGGCTTGTTGAGTTCTTCGGCGGCGAGTTCCATCACACTGCGGCGGGTGATGCCTTCCAGGATGTTATCGGTGATGGGAGGGGTGATAATCTGCCCATTACGCACCGCGAAGATGTTCATAGCGCTCCCTTCGGAGATGTGTCCGTCCTCGGTCAGGACGATGGCTTCATCGAAGCCGGCGCGCTGGGCGTCGGTCTTGATGAGCGCCGAGTTGACGTAAGCCCCGTTGACTTTGGCGCGCGCCGGTATCATGTTATCGTCAATCCGCCGCCAGGAAGAGATAGTGGCGTGCGCGCCGGTATCGTTGGCGAGGTACTTCCCGAAGGGGACGGAAAAAATGGTCAGTTCGTCCCGCAGGCCGTGGAGTTTGACCCCGATTTTCTCGTCGGCCTTGTAGATGATAGGACGCACATAGGCATCTTCGCGGAAGCCTTCCCGGCGCAACAAATCCACCGTGATGGCGGTCAGGTCTGCCGGGGTGTAGGAAAACTCCGCCGCCAGGATTTTGGCCGAATTGAGCAGGCGGGTGAAGTGGTCCAGGGGACGAAACAGAAAAAGTTGCTCTTCCGCATCGTTCCAATAGGCCCGCAGCCCGCCGAAGGCCGCCGTGCCGTAGTTGAACGCGTGGGTCGCGACGCCGATGCGGGCTTCGCTGTAGGGGACGATTTTTCCTTCAAAAAAAGCATACTTGGGCAACGCCATACCAGAAACCTCCTGTTGATGGGAATAGGTTGTAAAGTCTTATGCGTTTTTTTCACCCGGAGACACGGAGCGCACGGAGAAACGCTACAAAATTGGCTGCTCTATGCCCCTGTGTGATGTGTGGAACCGATTCCGAGCCGCAAGAAAAAAACTGCGGTGCTTCGGACTGCGGCTTACCATCATACCACCGAGGTTACACTCCTGTCACTACTTTGCAATCTCGTTAGCCTGCGCCAACCAGAGAGTATGCTAGAATTTGGCTGTATTTGTGTCTCATCTTCGCTTGTCAAATAAAATGTACGCGGCGGCCCTTCACACGAGGGGCGTCTTTATCTCCCAAGTGCAAACCTCTGGATGGAAAGTCCTTACTGCAGACGTTCTCGCCTCCCCCCTGCTCCGAAATCAACCTCACCGAAGAAGAACACTCCATGAACGGCCAACGTCTCAAAATCCTCATGCTGGAGCATAACCCAAGTTTTGTCCGCTTGATGAAACGCGCCCTCTCTCAGGCCCACGCGGGGAGCGTTTCCGTGGTAGACGTCTCATCAATAGAAGAAGCCGAACAGCACTTGAAGGAAGAGCATTTTGACGTTTGCGTGCTGGATTTGCTCTCTTCTCAAACCAACGGTGACCCGTTAGGAGCCTTCGACCACTTACACCGCTTGTACCCCTCAATCCCGATTGTGGTGTTATCCAGCGATGAGGATTATGAACTCTCCTTGCAAGCCATGCGCCGCGGAGCACAAGATTATCTCATCAAAGACAAGGTGACCGGACAATTACTGGTGCGTTCCCTGCGGTATGCGATTGAGCGCCAACACATGCTGGATGTCATGCGCCGCCTGGCGATGCTGGATGAACTCACCGGCCTGTACAACCGCAACGGATTTCTCACCCTGGTCAATCAGCAGATGCAACTTTCCCGCCGCACAGAACGCAAGTTTGTCATGCTGCTAATAGACCTCCACCTGCCGCCTCAAACCAAAGAGACAAAAGGCCGGGAACTCAAAGAACGTCTGCGGACGCAATTGGCCGATGTGCTCCGCAACACCTTTCGCTCCTCCGACATCCTGGCCCGCCTGGATGAAGCCGAATTCGGCGTACTGGCCATTGACGTGGCCGAGGGGCACAAAGACCACCTTCTGGCCCGCCTCAATAAGTCTGTATTGACTTGGAATTTGCAAAATCCTGACGGAATCCACCTGAATTTGACGATTGGGGCTACCGTATTCAGCGGAAACGAACGCAACCGGGTCGAGGACTTGATAGACCAGGCGCGCGCTTCCATGCAGGCGGCTCCCCTCAATGGGGAATGAGAGTGCCTTCCACATAAATTCACGAGGGGGGGAACGAACGCAGCTGCAAACCCAGGGGTTTTTCTTACTATGCTCTCTCGCGTACAATCATGCGCCATTTGGGGTCTAGACGGTGTACTCATCGATGTAGAAATTGACATTGGACAAGGGCTGCCCGGCATTACCATTGTCGGCCTGCCGGATGCCGCCGTGCAGGAAAGCCGGGAGCGGGTTCAGGCCGCGATTCGCAACAGCGGGCTGTTGTTTCCCCGCAAGCGCATGATTATCAATCTGGCCCCCGCCGCAGTCCGCAAGGAGGGACCCGCCTACGACTTGCCCATCGCCGTCGGCATTCTGCTGACAACCGGGCAACTGCCCCAGCGGGAATTGGAGGGAGCGCTGGTCATCGGGGAACTCTCGCTGGATGGCAGTTTGCGGCACGTGCGGGGCATTCTTCCCATGGCAGCCGTAGCCCGACGAGAGGGACTGCGGCGCGTCTTTGTGCCGGCCTGTGACGCTCCCGAAGCTGCCCTCATCCCCGATATCGAGGTCTATCCGGTGGAATCGCTGGGCGCGCTGTATGCGCATTGCAGCGGGCAGAAGCGCATCCAGCCGCTGGCCCCCGTCGAGGTTACCCGCGTCGCGGCGGAAACGGCCACCGACTTCCGGGAAATCAAGGGACAAGAACACGTCAAACGCGCCCTGGAAGTGGCTGCCGCTGGCGGGCACAACGTCCTGATGATTGGCCCGCCGGGAGCGGGAAAAACGCTCCTGGCGCGTGCTCTCCCCGGCATTCTGCCCCCGCTGACCATAGACGAAGCCCTGGACGTGACCCGCATCTACTCGGTAGCCGACCAACTCCCGCCCGACGTTCCCCTGATTCGCACCCGCCCCTTTCGTTCCCCGCACCACACAATTTCTCACGCCGGGCTGGTGGGCGGCGGGAACTGGCCCCACCCCGGAGAAATCTCCCTGGCACATCGCGGGGTACTCTTTCTTGACGAATTACCGGAGTTTGGCACCCGCACGCTGGAGGTGCTGCGGCAGCCCCTGGAGGACAAAATCGTCACCATCAGCCGGGCGCAAGGCTCCCTCACCTTCCCGGCCAATTTCATGCTGGTGGCAGCCATGAATCCCTGCCCCTGTGGATACTACGGAGACCCTGTGCATGACTGCACTTGTTCTCTCTCGGCAGTCACCAATTACCAGAAACGCATCTCCGGGCCTCTGCTGGACCGCATAGACATCCACATTGAAGTGCCGCGGGTGGAGTACGAGAAATTGAGCAGCGACCGCCTGGGAGAAGCCTCCGCTGTCATTCGGGAGCGCGTCGTGCGGGCGCGGGAACGCCAGGGAGAACGGTTCGCCGCCCTGGAGATTCTCAGCAACGCCGAAATGCGTCCCGCGGAAGTACGGGAGTTTTGCCGTTTGGACGAGAACGGGCACGCCCTCCTGCGTTCCGCCATGCGCCAATTGCACCTATCCGCCCGCGCTTACCATCGCGTCCTCAAACTGGCCCGCACAATTGCCGACCTGGACGAAAAGACAAATATCCAGCCGGCCCACATCGCCGAAGCCCTGCAATATCGTCCCAAACTGGGGGTAATCTAAAAACGATTTGCCGATTCTTTTTTTTACGCATCTTTTGTTGTTTACAAAAATCCACGTTGCATAATCCTTGACTTTTCATTGCACCTCCCCTATACTTTAGGATGTACCCCACACCTTGAGCCGTGGGGTTCTTTGTGCATTCCCCTTTTCCCGTTTTATTTTATGGCATACTGGATAACGTCTTTTCCCCAGCAGAATTATACCTGGACGGCTGTTCTGCGAGGCAAACCGCCTTCTCGCCCTGCGCGAGACAAGGCGGTTTTTTGTTTGCTCTCCTAACAAAGTCCCGTATCCAAAAGACGTATTAGCCTACGTTCAAGTCAAAGGAGGTGATGCTCTGTCCTAAAATCACGATAACCTACCACCGCCCCAGGGGGATTCCCCCGAAAAGACGGAGCGTTGTCTCTCGTGCAGAGACACGCAAAAACGCATCCCTTGATGTTTATTCGTTTGTTGAGGAGAAATCCATGCATAGCAAAACACAATTTGTATGGCGCATGACGTCCCTGTTGATGGTCTTCATCATGGCGTTTGCACCCATCATGGCTTTGCCGACACGGGTAGCGGCTCAAAGTGCCAACCCGCCAGAGAGCAAGGCACCCAGAACTCTGGACGCCACCGGCAAAGCGCCCGCCGCGGAACCGCAGAAGGTGGAACCGCAAGCCCCTCTCCAGGTACAGAGTATCACACCAGAGGAAGCGCTTGCAAAAATCCACCCCGATTTGCGGGACATGGCGCAAAAAGCAGCCCCCGCCTTTGGGCAGCCTGGCATTCAAGCAGTGGATGCAGCCAGCGAACCGGTCATGATTGAGGTTATCTTCAAAGTCGACAGCAAGGAAGGCCTCCCCGACCTGGCTCCCTACTTCGTGGATGGCAAGTTCCTCGCTCGTGCCCCCTTGGGTAAAGGCGAGACCAGAACCCAAGTGGTCATCGGGTATGCCAATCCCACTGCTTTGATGAAACTGGCCTCTATGTCTGAGACAGACTTCATCCTGCCGGTGGTCTTGGAGCGCAACGCCGAACCGGATGATTACCCCTACGATGAACAAAATCCGGCTCCTCAGGTTGGCCCGGAACAATGGGCACAACTGCGCGCCAACGCCGACAAACTGCGCTCCGGCGCTTTGCCGTGGAAAGATGCCAAAGCCTACGGGGACGGCGGAAAAATCGTCCGCCCGGCAGACTGGTTCGAGGTGACTCCCGAAGGGCCGCACAAGGCTTCCGCAGCCTGGGACCGCGGCTATGACGGGGACGGCGTCACCGTGGCCGTACTGGACGACGGCATTGACGCTGCCCACCCGGACCTGATGGGGACGCAGAAGATTTATTCCAGCACGGTGCACACCGATTACAACGGCTGGCCGGTGGTCTTCAGCCCCATCTCCATGTTGCTCTACGCCTTTGACCAGGTCTTTGGCACCACTTACATTGCCGACGGTTATCCTGGCGCGCATTATGTGGATACCAGTGAAACTCCAGAGACTGCCCCCTGCGGTGTCGGCATCTCCTGCTTCACCTACACGCCGTTGATTGATTACGGCACGCCCGGCACCTCGCACACCTACATCATCTCCAACAGCATGACCAGCAGCGGTGTGGTGCATGTAGGGACTCACCCCGACAACGACCTGCGCGATTTCATCTGGGGCGAGAAATCTGCCGTCATCGTCACCGACCCCAACACGCCCGGCGTGTACGACACGGTCTATGTGGACCTGGACGATGACCACGACTTCCGCGACGAGAAGCCGCTCACCCGTGCCGATACGACCGACGCCAGCACCCTGGCCGCTACCTACAACAACATGGTAGCCTACCGGGACATGAACGGCGACGGTAAAGCCGACATCTCCGGCGGCATGTTGTACTTCATCGCCGATGGCAGCACTCCTATCCCTGCCTCCGACTGGCTCTACTGGCCGATGGTTCCCTCCAACGGCGACATGGTGGCCTTCTCCGGCGGCACCTTCGACCGCGATTACAGCCACGGCACCCAGTGCGCCTCCAACATCGCGGGGCAAGGCGTCACCGATGCCTTCCTGCCCACCTTCTCCGACCTGCCTGGAGACGGGAAGCCCGCCGGCGCAGTATACGGTATGGCCCCCGGCGCAAAACTGGTCAACATTTCGGACATCTACTACAACTTCGATTCTTCGAAAATTGATGCCTACACCTTTGCCGCTATCGGCTACGACGGCATCGACCAGACCGGCTTCAACTTCCTGACCGGTAACCCCTTTGACACGGATACCGACGGCATTCAGGTAACTACCAACTCCTACGGAGCCAGCGACCAGGACAACGACGGTTGGGAATACGACGGCCAGTACGTGACCGAAGTGCAACTCTTCTATGCTCCCTACTTGCAGTTCACCTTCTCCACCGGTAACGGCGCTTCGGCTTACGGTACGGTTGCCCCTCCCAGCCCTGGCACCGCCATTGGCGTGGGCGCCTCCACCGAGTATGGCTCCACCGGCTGGGACAGCATCACCAGCACGATGCAAATCATGAACAACGACGTCACTCCGTTCTCCAACCGCGGCCCCGGAGCACGCGGCACGAGCGGAACGGACGTGGTGGCGGGTGGCGCCTTTGCTGCCGGCGCAGAGCAACTCAACTACTACACCATGTCCATGTGGGGCGAACTGGACGGCAACAAGGCATGGGCTTCCTGGGGCGGCACCAGCCGCTCGGCGCCTGTGGCCGGCGGTATCCTGGCTCTCATTTACCAGGCCTACAAGGATGCTAACGGTGTGTGGCCGACCTTCGACGTGGCTAAAGACTTGCTCATGTCCTCCGCTACCGACCTGAATTACGACCCCTTCACCCAGGGCGGCGGCTCGGTCAACGGCGACATGGGCACCCTGATTGCCAGCGGCGAATACGGCCTCTACGTGGATGGCTCGGACTGGCAGCCCGGCGATTTCCGCGGTGACGACTACCCCGGCTTCGCCCACATCGCCTACCCCGGAGAAACTTACACTACTACTTTTGACATCATCAACCCCAGCGCCTACACCATCACCGCCAGCGTGAGTGACAACTGGATGCAGGTGGTTGATTCGCAAACCTTCAGCATCACCATCACACCCGAAATGGTGGCCGCGGAAAGCGCCTATGGGGCGGAGAACCGCGACAACTTCTTCAAAGCCTTCAACTTCTTCATCCCCTTGCAGGGCTTTGGAACGGACGACAAAATTTCCATCCCCGCCGGCACCGACCTGATGGTCGTGCGCCAGATGTTCCCCTACGAAGGCTTCGACGTCGACGGCGATTACAGTTGGGACAACCGCTTCTACCTGACGGTTTACAACTGGAAAGACGTCAACGGCGACGGCAACGTGTGGGAAGACAAGGACGGCAACGGCGTCGTCAACTTCATCAATGACCCCAGCACCTTCGGCCAGCAGGCTGACGGAGCCCAGGAATTGGCCTGGGACGACCCCCGCACCGAACTGGACCGCTGGGAATTCGGACGCTTCTCCTACCATCGTCCCTACGGCAACCGGAACGAGATGTGGGTACACGACCCGCTCGACCGCATGATGGACGGGATGTTCATCGGCGTCCGCCACCTGTACCGCGGTTCGTACGACCAACCCATCGTCATCCAGTACCGGGTGGACTTCTATCAGGAAGTGGACGCCCCCTGGATTGCGGCTGGCCCCATGACGGTTACCGTTCCCGCCGGCGGCATGGCCACCATCACCCCGACGGTAAACGTGCCCGCCGATATGCCCCCCGGTATGTACGAGGGCGCTATCGAGGTCTCCGACCCCGGCATGCCCCCCACTTACACCGGCAACACCAGCGTCATCCCGGTGACCCTCAACGTGGCAGCAGACTTCACCCCCGGTATGACCCTGGGCGGCACGGACGTGTACAACAGCCCCTACAACACCGACAGCCCGTACAACAACGCCGCGGTGCGCGGCCTGTTCGACTGGGGTTGGCGGGCTGAATCCGGCGACTGGCGTTTCTTCTCGGTGGACGTGGACAACCAGCCCATGCTGACCCCCATCTTCACCGAGACCTTCGAGACCTGGCCGCTCACCGGATGGACAGTCATCACCAACACAGGGGAGTCCTGGCACTCCAACGTCTTCTGGGGTGAGGACAACGAAACCCTGCCTTACGGCAGCGGCATGTCCGCCGCTATCAGTTCCGACAGCTTTGGCGGCGGTATGGATGGCGAACTGTGGTCGCCGCCCATCGACCTGACCGGAGCAAGCACGCCAGCCCTGACCTTCGTCCACTACTACAACGAATGTTGCGGCAGCGATACCGCCTCGGTTGACATATCCACCGACAACGGTGCCACATGGACGAATCTTGCGACCTGGACGACATCCGACGATGGGCCTGGCAATGTCAGCATCGACCTGTCGGCTTATGCCGGTGAAACCGTCATCATCCGCTGGCACTACGTCGCAGGCGGCTGGGACTGGTTCTGGCACATTGACGACGTCATGGTAGCCGACTCCGTGGCTCCTTACGCCCCCGGGACGCAAATCCTGGTCAAGGATACCTGGGACGACGCCGCTCCGCACACCGACATCGACACCATCGTGCTCGGCCCCACCCCCTCCTCGCTGGGAAGCGGCCTGCTGGACTTCCCCTTCCCCGCTTTCTTTGGACCTTACACCCTGGATACCGTAGCCAAGAGCCCCAACACCAACGTTGGCGGCGGCACCTGGCTCTTCGATACATCCAGTGGAGCCAATGAAGACTGGGTAGTAGCCCCCCTCCAGGACGGCCTGCATATGTTCTTGCAGCACAACGTTCTGTTCGAGGGCGATACCTTTGATGTCGTCTTCACCCAAACGCTGGGCACGCTGCAAACCGCACCCGATGCCTTCGAACTTCAGACTTACCAATCGGACGGCACGGTAGGAGTGGCCTCCTTCGAAGCGACTCTGCCCGTCAACGGCGTGGTCGCCGACGCGGTTGGGCCATTTGCCCCCATGGTGTTCACCAATGAGCCGATTGACTACATCAACAGCAACACCATCGAGTGGACATACGTCTTCACAACCAGCGGTGCTCTGTACATAGATGCAAGCACCTCCAGTGCCACCATCAGCGACATTGACCTGTACGTGTTCTACTGCGGCACCACCGGAGCATCTTGCGAACAGCGCGGTGCCTCTACCACCGGAACTGCCGATGAGAACGTCTTCATCTCGCAGCCTGAAGATGGCATCTGGCTGGTAGGTATCAACAACTGGTCCGGCCCGGCTGGCGACTTCAACCTCACGCTGACCGTGGCGCAGGGCGACGGCTTCACCATCACGGGCTTGCCCACCGGCAGCATCAACGCCGGACAAGAGGTCACCTTCACGGTAGGCTATCAGGGCCTGGACGAGGCCGCTACTTACGGCGGCGTGCTGGCCGTGGGAATCCCCGAAGCGCCCATCCTGGTGCAAATTCCCATCAGCATCGAGCGTCTGCCCGAAACGGCCTACCTGGACAAATCGGTTGACCTGGAGACGGCTTTCCCCGGCGACGAACTCAACTACACGCTGGGCGTGTACAATCTCGGCGACCCGGCGGCTGTCTTCCATCTCAGCGACCCCATCCCGGCAGGCACGGACTTCATCACCGTAACCGACAACCTTGACCAGTTCGACTCCTTCGTGTTCTGTGGGCTGGACGAGGGCTTCGAGGGCACCTGGCCGCCGGATGGCTGGCAGGTAGTGGTCAACTCCGGCGCAGGCTGGAACACCAATACCTATTGGGGCCGCGCCAACATCACGCCGGGCGCCGATGGACAGGCTGCCGGAGCCGACTCCGACAGTTTCGGCGGGGGGATGGACACCGAACTGTGGTCGCCGGGCATCGACCTGACGAGCGCCACAACCGCCACCCTGGTCTTCGACAGCAACTTCCAGGATTTCGCCGGCAACGGCGACGCCTGGGTGGACATCTCCACCGATGGCGGGGCAACCTGGACGAACATCCACTATCAGACCACTGACGAACCCAGCAGCGGCACCACCTACACTTACTCGCTGGATGCCTACACCGGGAACATCGTCACCCTGCGCTGGCGCTTCGCCACCCCGGGTTGGGACTGGTACTGGTACATCGACGATATCCTGCTGACGTCCAACAACAACGCCTGTACGCCCGGTGTTGTTGACGCTTATCCCTCTGCCTACTACGACTCGGCTACCAACAGCGTGGTGTACTCCGGTACGCTGCCGCTCGGAGCGATAGACTACCCGGCCACGGATGAGAATTTCGACGCCTCCCTGACCTTCCCGACCGGCTGGGACGTCGTGGACCTCAGCGGCGGCGAAGCATGGCATGTGTACGACGCCAGCGGAATCGGCGGCGGGCACAGCAACCCGAACGTTGCTGCCTTGTGGTGGGATGCTGGCCCCGATTGGGACGACTGGCTGTACGGCCCGATGTTCACCGTCAACGCCAGCGCCCCGTACACCCTGACCTTCTGGGCCACCAGCGTGGACGACCCCAGCAACTGCGACACGTGGACCGACCCCTACAACATGCAATTAGTGGCCTTCGACGAAAATGGCAACGAACTTGGCACGTTGTGGGATATGATGAACGACGGCGAAACCTGGCAATGGGATTGCACCAACTTGCCGCCGTACCACGAGGTGAATGTAGACATGTCGGCTTACGCCGGCCAGAAGATACAGGTGGCCTGGCACGGCACGGGCAACTCCTACTTCATCTTCTTCCTGGATGATGTCAGTTTGCCCGGCACGACCGACCCCATCTACAATCCGTCGGCTACTATCACCGTAACGGTGGGTATCTCCACCAGCGTCAACGCCGGAGATTACATCACCAACACGGCCTCCTTCACCGCCGACCACATGGTTACGGTCAACGGGGAAGACATGCTACAGTCCGAGACCCCTGTGGAAGCCAGTGCGGTCACGCACATCGGCGCCCCGACTCTCTCGGCCAGCATGACTGCCCCGGCACAGGCCGCGACCGGTGACGTGATTGGTTACGACGTCTTCGTCAGCAACACCGGCGACGCCGTGGACGTGGTCAGCGTGGATATTCCCATCCCCGCGGGCACCTCGTTCTACGACATGGACATGGTCTCCGGCTTCTCCTACGACGCCGGAATGAACAAGGTGACCTACACGGGCGCGCTGGCTCCGGGTGAAACCGTAGGTATGGGCTTCCGCGTCTCCGTGGACGACATCAGCCTGTGGTGGAGCACGCTGACCGCCAGCGGCACAGCAACCGGAACCACCGGCTCAGTGGCCCTGTCCGCCGACACCTACATCGTACCTCCGAGTGTCATCTTCCTCCCGGCCATCATCCGGTAAGAAGAGGCGTCTCGTACAAACGAAAAAAGGGTCTGGCTTCGGCCAGGCCCTTTTTTCGTTGCAGATGTTGATGTGATTTAAAACGAGAAGCGTGAAACGCAAAAATGTCGGGAGGCAAAGGAAGGCTGGGGCAACGTGAAATAGTGGGGGGGGGACAATCAGACCTCCGAGATTCTGCCGCTGCGATGCCCGTCTGGAGCGGTCTGCGCAGGCAATCTCGCTTCCCAGAGCGGCTCTCAACGAAAATCTCGGAGGTCTTTCCCCCACTGTGCTTTATATCCGGCGTCTTGCAGGACAACTGCTCACAGTTGTCCTGCAATTGTCACTCCGCCAGCGCCTCCGGCGCACCGAAGCGGGCTTTGAGGTACTCCACAATCGGGGGCAGCACCGAGATGAAGATGATGCCCAGGATGACGAATTCAAAATTCTCTTTGACGACGGGAATGTTGCCGAAGAAATACCCGCCAAACAGGAACAACGAGACCCAGGCCAGCCCCCCCACCACGTTGTAGGCGATGAAGTGAGAATAGGTCATCGCCCCGACCCCGGCCACAAAGGGCGCAAAGGTGCGGATGATGGGAATGAAGCGCGCCAGGATAATCGTCTTGCCGCCGTGCTTTTCGTAGAAGGCGTGGGTTTTATCCAGATGCTCCTTCTTGAGAAAGCGCACGCTGCCCGAAAAGGCCCGCGGCCCGATGTAATGCCCCACCCAGTAATTGACCGTATCCCCCCCGATGGCGGCCAGCCCCAGCAGGAGGAAGAGAACCTTGACATCCAGCGCCCCCAGGGCGGCGAAAGTCCCCGCCGCAAAGAGCAGGGAATCTCCGGGGAGAAAGGGAGTCACTACGAAGCCGGTCTCCATGAAAATGACCAGCAGCAGCAGAGCATACGTCCACAGGCCGTAAGTCTGGATGACCTCGGCCAGGTACACATCCAAATGCAGGAAAATATCAATCAGAGTTGTCAGCCAATCCATGCGGTTCGTTTCCTTTTTTTTCTACCGGCAAAGGAGCCTCCTGAGGAGGCCCGTCCACTTCATCCACAACGGAATCTGCCCCGTTGCGGCCCAATTTCACAATGATGAACAAACACGCCAGCACCACCAGCCCCGCGCCCGTACCGCCCAACACACGCGTCCAGAGAGGCGCATTGAGCATATCCCCGAGGCTCAAGGTCACCACACTCACGTTCCAGACCCCGTGCAGGGTGACGGCCAGCAGATAAGCCGCCGCGAGGAGCAGGTAACGGCGTTTCCCCCAGGCCGCCACCAGGGCATAGCCCACCAGCCCGGAGGCGGCGATGTGCATTAGAGAGGTGCCCACCCGCCCCAGGACGGTGATTCCCCACTGTTCCCCTACCGCAGTGGAGAAGAGACCCTCCAGGAGGGAGAACATCCCGCCGGAGAGCATTCCGGCCAGAAAGCCCTCCGCGGGGGAAATGCGGCTGCCCATCAAGGCCCACACCCCCAGCGGCTTGAAGAACTCTTCCAGCAAGGGGACGACTACGCCCAGAGAAGCCATGAGAGCGAAGACCAGCCACGGGTACTCGGAAAAGGCGCTGCGCAAGACGCGCTCTAACGCCTGAGGGTTCCCTGCCGAAAAGGCCAACCGCCGCCCCAGCGCCTCCAGGCGGGCGGCCAGTTGAGGGTGTCCTGAGAGGAGGATAGCCGTCAGAACAATCCCCGCCACCAGCAATCCGATTTCAGCCATGATGCTAGCAAAAGGCCCCAGGCCCAGTCCGGCGCTGACCAGCCCCCAGCGGCGCTGGGGGGACTGCTCCAGACGCAGGGAGCGGCTGCCCAGGGCCAGCCACCACCACACCGGCACGATGACCGCGGTCACGTGCGCCAGGGGGAAAAAGACCCACTCCCAGGGCGTGCGCCCTTCCACCGCCACCCCCATGAAAAGAGCCAGCACGAAGGCCAGCGGCCCCAGCCAGTAAACCGCACGGTGCAGACGCAGCCAGGCGCGGTGCCAGGGGAGAGGCTCCTCCCGCCCCATCAGGCGGCGCATGGCGTACACCGCCGAGAGCAAAAAAGCAGCCCCCACCAACGCCCCGGAGAGGGCGAGGGCAAAGAGCGACCCTCGCCGCATCCCCGGCATCAGGTTCCGCAGAGAAGGGACGAGCCCGAGGGTCAGCGCGCCGACGGCCTGCGACCAGAAGAACAACGCCCCCAGCAAACCGAGTGCCAATAGCCCCACAGAAAGCCAGGAAAACGGGGGTTTCGAGGACGAAGGGGCTGCGGGAGGGGTCATTTCTCTTCGATGACGATGTCCAGAATCCGGTCACCGGGCGGCAGGTTGGGGTTCTGGGCCGGGTCGCGCGGCGTAAGGGCTTCCACAACGTCCATGCCGGAAACCACCTTCCCGAAGACGGTGTACCCGCCGTCCAGTTGGGGCTGGGGCGCGTAGGTGATGAAGAACTGGCTGCCGTTGGTGTTCGGCCCGGCGTTCGCCATCCCCACGACCCCGGCCTCGTCGAAACTCAGGCCGTTATCCGTTTCGTTGGCGAAAGCGTAACCCGGCCCTCCCAGGCCGGTTCCGGTGGGGTCGCCGGCCTGGGCCACAAAACCAGGGATAACGCGGTGGAAGGTAACGCCGTCGTACCAGCCCTGCTGCGCCAGGAAGACGAAATTGTTGACCGCCAGGGGAGATTTGTCGGCGTAGAGTTGCACCACGATGTCGCCCTTTTCCGTCTGGAGGGTGGCAAAGTACTGTTTGGCGGGGTCAATGGTCATTTCGGGGCACTGTTTGAATTGCTCGTTCTCCAGTTTGACCAGTTTGACAATCGCCGAAAGGCTCCACAAATCGCGCGGCCCATCGTAAAACTGCCCGTTGATGACCAGGGTAGGCGTTCCCTTCAGCCCCAGGGCGATGCCGTCATCCCATGCCTTTTGGGACAGGGCTTCGCTGTCGGGGGAAGTCAGGTCGGCGGCGAATTTTTCCGTATCCAGCCCCATTTCTTCAGCCTCTTTCATCAGCCAGGACTGGAAGGCGTCCGCCGGGAGACCGGCCCATTCGTTCTGCTTCTCAAAGAGAACATCGTGCATAGCCCAGAATTCGCCCTGCGCCCCCGCGGCATCCGCCGCCTGGACGCCCAAACGTGCCTTGTCGTGGATGCTCACCAACGGGAAGTGGCGAAATACCAGACGCACATCCTCCGGGTAATCGCGCTGCAACTGCCGCAGGATAGGCGCGGTCTGAGCGCAGTAGGGACATTGAAAATCGCTGTACTCGATAATCGTAATGGGGGCATCGGAAGGCCCCAGTTGCCAGTCGTCCTTCGTGACCGCGGGGAAGGGAGATTCTCCGGTGGGGATGATGGAACGCGTTACCACCGTGCATCCGGCGGGTGGGGCCTCGTTCTGGGATGTCTCCCCCGTGGGGGTCGCGGGAATCGCCGTGGATGTAGGCGCCGCCTGGGTCGCCGTCGGCGGCACGGGTGTGGCCGTCTCTGCGGGCTGCGGGGAGGCTGCCGACTGGCAGGCGGCCAGGATGAACACGGTCAACCCCATCACAAGCATCAAAACCAACTTCTTCATACCAACTCCTTGTACACTCTGTTTTCACGTTGCGCCCGATTGTACCACCACTGCCCTCACCCCCGCCCCCTCTCCCATTTCTGGGAGAGGGGAGTCAGACCTGACGGGTCTGTGAGACCCGTCAGGTCTTGAACTCAAAGTCCGCCGTCAAGCGCTTTCCGGCGCAAATCAGCGCCCGTCCGCGTTCCCCTCCGCCCCCGCCATCCTTTGCAGCCGCGGCCAGGACGTGACCCAGGCCATGCGGCGCACGAAGACCCCCACGGAGGGACTCTCCTTCCGCATCAGGCGCACCGCCTCACCGACCGGGTCTTCGCCCGCGGCCCCCTCCGGCGCGGCGGCATACGCCCCGTGGAAGGCAAAATAAGCCTGGTTGAGTTTACGCAGGTGATAGCCGTGCTCCCAGAAGTAGCGGCGGCGCACCTCCATGTACCACTCGGCGCGCTCCACCTGCCCCTCGGCCAGCAGGCGGTCCACCACCACACGGGTATGGTGCATCTCGCGCTGAAAATCGAAGGGCGGAGGGGCGTTCTGCTCCCCCCCGGAGGCCGGCGGAGGCGAGGCGGGCGGGGACGGGACGCGCTCTGGATAGTAGGTCTGCACCACCAGCGCCCCGTTCTCCTGCCCCGAGATGGTGGCGGTCGTCTCGTTGATGGTGCGCATCTCCGGCGAGGCATTGTAGCGCAGCCCCAGGGGGTGCCAATCCAGGTAATTGTGAGTCCACTCGTGGGCAATCACCTCGCACACCCAGTTCAGGTCGGCGGATTCCAGCACCATCGTGGGGTACACCCCGATGCCGCCGGTGCGCTCCACCAGCGCCGAGACGTTCAGGGAGCGCTCCACTTCCGCTTCCAGATTTTGAATTGCCTCGGGGGCGAGATTGGGTTGCAGGGAAATATCAGCATCCTGGCGGATGACCTCCCGCGGCGAGACAATCAGGGCGCGGGGAGGACTCGTCAGATGAAAAGAGACGGGCGGGATAGGCTCCCCCCCAAAAGTGAGACCGTTCCGAAAGAGAATCGCGCTGACCTGAGATTCCAGCACGGCCTCCGCCCAGGGGGTCAGGACCTCCTTTCGGGCGGCTGCCGCCTGGAAATGGGCACGCAACTCCGAGAGATGTGCCTCCCCCGCGGTCTCCCGGGGGTCGGCGAGAACTTCCTGCAAATCCCTCTCCGCCTGTTGGCTTTCCTGGACGGCGGCAAAGTAAGTTTCCACCACCGCCACCCGCTCCCGAGGCGGCAGAAAGCGCGCCCCGCCCACCGAGAGCATCTCCCACTTTCCCCACAGGGTGCGCAGCGTCCAGGCGGTGAAGTCGAATTCCACCGGACGGGTAAAGCGGCGCGCTCGCTCCTGAATGTTCCCGGCCTGCAAAATACTCCCCCCCAGCAGGGCGCCGGCCAGCGCCAGCAGCGCCAGCACTTCTCCGGCAAGAGGCAGATTGAGGCTCGTTTTGAAACGCATTCGCATTGCGGGCATTGTACCAGATGGGCTATAATCGGGGCGCGATGATATTTCTGATAACCGGCGCGGCGGGCTTTCTCGGCTCGGCGCTCGCCAACACCCTGGCCCGCGAAGGCCACGAAGTCCGCGCCCTGGATGACCTCTCCACGGGCGACCCCGGCGCGTTGACCCGGGAAGTGCTCTTCACCCGCGGGGATGTCAACGACCGCCCCAAACTGTGGACCCTCCTCCAGGGGGTGGACTGTGTCTATCACCTGGCGGCGCGGGTCTCCGTCCCCGAATCCATCCTTTACCCCCGCGAGTACAACGCCGTCAACGTGGGCGGCACGGTCAGTCTCATGGAGGCCA
>DRKV01000321.1 GCA_011051635.1 Chloroflexota bacterium
ATTTGGGGTTGACCACCCATCCTCGCGTGCGGCAGGCCGCCCAGGAGGCCATCGCCCGGTTCGGCACCAGTTGCACCGGCTCCCGCTTTCTCAACGGCACACTGGAATTGCACGAAGAACTGGAGCGCCGTCTGGCAGAGTGGGTGGGCAAAGAAGCCGCCCTGGTTTTCTCCACCGGGATGCAAACCAATCTGGGAACGATTAGTGCCCTGGCAGGCCGCGGCGACATCGTCATCCTGGACCGCGAAGACCATGCCAGCATCGTGGATGGCGCTCGCCTGGGAATGGGCGAAATCAAGCGCTTCCGGCATAACGATTTGAACCAATTGCGTCACGTGTTGGAGAAATTGCCGGAAGACAAAGGAAAGTTGCTGGTGGTGGACGGTCTTTTCAGCATGGAGGGCGATATTGCCCCTCTGCCGGAGATTATCCCCCTGTGCCGTGAGTTCGGCGTCCGCCTGATGGTGGACGATGCCCACGCGCTTGGCGTGCTTGGCGGAGGACGCGGTACGGCGGCGCATTACGGTCTGACCGAGGGCGTGGATTTGATTATGGGGACGTTCAGCAAATCCCTGGCCTCGCTGGGGGGCTTCATCGCCGGGGACGAGGAAGTGGTGCATTACATCAAACACCACGCCCGCTCCTTGATTTTCAGCGCCAGTATCCCCGCGCCCAACGCTGCCGCAGCCCTGGAAGCCCTGAAAATCATCCAGGAAGAGCCCGAACGAGTGGCACAGGTCAATCACTGGGGCGACTTCATGCGCCGCGAATTGAACATCCTGGGCTTCGATACGGGCGATTCGGTTACACCGGTGGTTCCTATCATCATTGGCAGTGACGAACTAACCCTCGTAACCTGGAAGGCCCTCTTCGGAGCCGGTGTTTTCGTCAATCCGGTACTCTCTCCTGCGGTACCGCAAGGCCGCCAACTCCTGCGCACCAGTTACATGGCTACCCACACCCAGGAACAACTGGAACGCGCCCTGGAGGTCTTCGCGCGGGTAGGAAAGGAGGTCGGGCTGATTTCCTGACGCGGGCACACGGGTAACACAGATGGGTGCGGACGGAAAGCGGTATTGAGATGCCGCACTCCAAAGCGCAGCAGGACAAGAGAGAGCGCGTTGGAGTGCGGAGATGTGGCCTTCGCCTTCTCTGACGCCCTAAAATGCCAGGTGGGCAGAAGCAATACAGGAAGGTCATGGTATGAAGAAACGCAAACGCGCTTTCGTATTATCCGGCGGAGGAGCGCGGGGCGCGCTCCAGGTGGGAGCATTACGCGCCTTGCTGGAGGCCGGCATCCAACCCGACTTGCTGGTGGGTACGTCAGTGGGGGCTATCAACGCCGTGTTCCTGGCTTTGCACGGTTTCAATGCCGAAGGGCTGGACAATCTGGAGGCATCCTGGCGCGATGCGGCCAAAGCCGATTTACTACCCGCCAACACCACCTGGTTGACCGTGCGGGTACTCTTCAACCGTCTCCGCACCCACCCGTACAACCGCATGCGGGAGTTTTTCATCGCCCAGGGGATTTCCCCCGCTTTGCGCTTTGCGGATTTGCCGGGCCCGCCCGTCGTACTGGTTAGCGCCGACTTGAATGCCTACCAGCCCGTGTACTACGGCCCTCACCCGGAGCAATCTGTCCTGGAAGGGGTGACGGCCTCCACTGCCCTTCCGCCGTGGATACACCCTCTCGAATCCGGCGGGCATTTTCTCATGGACGGTGGCGTGGTCAGCAATCTGCCCATCGAACCGGCCATTCTGCACGGGGCGACGGAAATCATCGCCTTGGGGCTTTCCAACCCGGCGGCAATTGACGTGGATGCCTACGGTTTCGCCCCTTTTTGGGCGAAACTGCTCACCACCGTTGAGGAACGCCAGATTTACATGGAGCGCATTTTTGCTGAGGCCCGCGGTGTGCCGCTCCAACTCATTGATTTGCGCACCAACCCGCCGGTTCCCATCTGGGATTTCAGCCACACGGAGGCCATGTTCGCGGATGGCTACGCTCAAACGCGGGCTGCCTTGCAAAACAAAGCGCCGAAGCCGACGCTTTGGCATCGTCTCCGGCGGCTGGCGCGGCAGAAGGCAGCATGAACGTGCGGGGGTTTTATTTCCCATCCCACAGGGCTTTGTTGTGCAGGGGGATGAGCGCCAAAATCACAGCCTGTTCGTAGAAACGGGTGCGGTCAATCAGGTTTCCGGTCAGCAGCCCAACCGCGCCGTTCTTCTGTTTGGAGTTGTTCTGCCCGAAGACGATGTCGTCCGCTTCGCCGAGTTCTTTGCCCTGGCGTATCAGGGCGGCTATCGCCGGAGGCAGGTGGAAGGCGCCGGTGCGCCCCTCCCCGCGGCTGCCGTCGGCGGCGCGGATGCACACCCAGGCCAATGCCAGAAAGGTCTCGCCGTCGGGGTGGAGGCCGCCTTCGATGCCCACCCAGTAGTCGGCTTGCGGAAAAATTTCGGCGGCGCGCGCCGCCCGGTTGCGCGCTCCCTGACGGGTTTCCTCCTCGCTCAGGGGCTGGTCGCGCACCCCGGAGGGAACTTCCACCCCCCGAAGGACAAAGGTCGCTTCGGGGAACATCTGCTGAAAGCCGCCTCGCGCGGCGGCGATTTTGACGGGGTTGTGTGAGGCAATGATGATGGTTGAGGGCATGGGGAGGTGAGAGGGATGATGAGATGACGGGGTGATGAGATGATGAGTTGCGGGTTGCGGGTTGCGCCCAATCCTTGCAAACTTGCTTACTTGCAAACTTTCTCACTTTCCTACTTGCCAACTTCCCCCCTTGCAAACTTTCCCGCGCTCCGCAGCACCGCGATTTTGGTGGGGTAATTGAAGGGGGCCGGGTCTGTGGGGTACGGGGAGCCGCCGGAAGGGAGGCCGAAACCGGTGCAGTCTTCGGGGATGGGCAGAATCTCTTCCAGGCGCAGGACGCCCTGGGCGCAGACGGCATCCAGAGTCTGCATGTATGCCGCTCCGCTCAGGTAGAGGGCGTTGTTGACGGCGACCAGCCGTCCGCCGGGGGCCACCAGCGGACGCACTTTGTTCAGCAGAGCGCGGTAGTCCTTTTGCAAATCCACGCGGCCTTTGGCGGTGCGCGAGAAGAAAGGCGGGTCGAGAATGACGCAATCGAAGCGGGCTTTTTGCCGCCGCAGTCGCGCCGTGATGGAGAAGAAATCGCCCGTCAGGTAATCCGGTTTGCGGATGGGCAGGCCGTTGAGAGTGCAGGATTCCTTCGCCAGATTGAGGAAGCGGCGCTTGAGGTCGGTCTGGACGACGCGGGCCGCGCCCCCCGCCAGAGCCGCCACCCCCAGCGAGCCGGTGTAGGCGAAGGTGTTGAGCACACTCCGGGCCTCCATGCGGGCAAGGAGCCAGGCGCGCAGGGGGCGCGTCTCCACGTAGAAGCCGGCATCCTGGTTGAGACGCAGGTCGAGGGCGTAGCGCACGCCATCTTCGCGGATGCGGCGGGCAAGCCTCGTCCCCCACAGCAGGCGTCCGCGGCGGAGTTCGTCCTCGGGGGCGTGGCGCACCTTGAGCAGGATGCTCTCCAGCCACGGCAGGGCGCGGGGCAGGAAATCCGCAGTTTGGGCGACGGCGGATTGCACTTTTTCGGGCGGGCGCGCCAGGTTGAAGAGTACCGCCGTGCGGGCGAAAATCTCAATCCGCAGGCCGGGCAGCCCTTCGGTGTAGCCGTTGAAGAGACGAAAGGCGCTCTCGTGCGGCGGATGCAGCCATGCGGTGCGGTGCTTGAGGGCGGTCTTCAGGAGGGGGGTGATGTCCATGCGGAACAGGAGGGAGACGACAGACCTCCGGTGCAGGTCGTTTTTGCAACCCTGGCGGACACCGGAGGTCTGGTTCTCTAAAAGGGGCCTTCAAATCCAAGAGATTTCGCTTCTCCCGTCTCCATCACTCAGGCGCTGCTTCCGTGGGAGCGGAAACCGTCTCGGAGGGCAGGTCTTTTTCCTCCCGGCGGAATACCAGGTGGTCGTCCTCCACATCCACGAGGATGGTGTCGCCCTCCCGGAAGTTCCCGGACAGGAGTTCGATGGAGAGGGGACTTTCCAGGTATTTTTGCAAGGCACGGCGCAGGGGACGCGCCCCAAAAGCGGGGTTGTAGCCCGTCTCGGCCAGCCAGTCGGCGGCGGCTTCGCTCAAATGCACCTGTACGCCGTGCTCGGCCAGACGCTCTCCCACCTCGGCCATCTGCAAGGCCACGATGGAGCGCATGTCTTCCCGCGAGAGGGGCGAGAAGGTGATGATTTCGTCCACGCGGTTGAGAAATTCGGGGCGGAAAGTGCTCTTGAGAGCCTTCTCGATATTGGCCTGCGCCTGTTTTTCGTCTTCGCCATCCTCCGGGCGCAGGAAACCCAGACTGCCCGCCTTGCGGACGTATTCCGTGCCCAGGTTGCTGGTCATAATCAAGACCGTGTTGCGGAAATCCACCGTGCGCCCCTGCCCGTCGGTCAGGCGGCCATCATCCAGGATTTGGAGGAGGGCGTTCCACACTTCGGGGTGGGCTTTTTCGATTTCATCGAAGAGGATGACGCGGTAGGGACGGCGGCGCACCGCTTCGGTGAGTTGGCCGCCCTCCTCGTAGCCCACGTATCCCGGAGGGGCGCCAAAGAGACGCGAGACGGTGTGCTGCTCGCGGTATTCGCTCATGTCAATCCGCACCAGGGCGTCTTCGTCGTCGAACATGAATTCGGCCAGGGCTTTGGCGAGTTCGGTCTTGCCCACCCCGGAGGGGCCGATGAAGATGAAGGAACCAATCGGGCGGCGGGGGTCCTTCAGGCCGGAGCGGGCGCGGCGGATGGCGTCGGAGATGGCCTGGATGGCGGCATCCTGCCCGATGACGCGCTCCCGCAGGCGGTCTTCCATGTGGAGGAGTTTCTCGGCCTCGGTTTCCAGCATCTGGTGGACGGGGATGCCGGTCCATTGGGCGACCACGGCGGCGATGTCGGCGTCGTCC
>DRKV01000322.1 GCA_011051635.1 Chloroflexota bacterium
CACGTGACACTTGGTACGTGATACGTGGCACTTGGTACGTGATACGTGATACGTGCCTCCCCCGCGGTATAATCACCCCCACTTCCCAATCACCCGTTCACCCATTCACTCCCCCCATGCCCCCTATTCCCGAAACCGCCCGCCGCGTGCGGGAAAACGTGCAGAAAGTCATCGTTGGCAAAGACGAAGTCATCAACCTTACCCTGGTCGCCGTGCTGTGCGAAGGGCACGTCCTGCTCGAAGATGTCCCCGGCACGGGCAAGACCACCCTGGCGCGGGCGCTGGCCGCCTCGCTGGGCTGCTCCTTCCGCCGCATCCAGTTCACCCCCGACCTGCTGCCCACCGACGTCACCGGCCTGAGTTGGTTCAACCAGCGCGAACAGCGCTTTGAATTTCGTCCCGGCCCGCTGATGACCCAGGTGGTGCTGGCCGACGAAATCAACCGCGCCACCCCGCGCACCCAGTCCGCCTTGCTGGAGGCCATGCAGGAGCGGCAAATCACCGTGGAGGGCGTCACCCGTCCCCTGCCGCGTCCCTTCCTGGTCATGGCGACCCAGAATCCGGTCGAACTGGAGGGCACCTTTCCCCTCCCCGAAGCGCAAATTGACCGCTTTCTCCTGCGTATAGCCATTGGATACCCCTCGCAAGAGGAGGAAAACGCCATTCTGGAGCGTTTCCGTTCCGCCGACCCCCTCCCGAATTTGGAGGCCGTCACCACGCCGGAGGAAATCATCCGCCTGCAGGAAGCCCGCCGCGCCGTCCGCGTCGAGGCCAGCGTGCGCGACTACATCGTGCGGGTCGCCCGCGCTACCCGCGAGCATCCCGAAATTGACCTGGGAGCCAGCCCCCGCGCCGCTCTGGCGCTTTACCAGACTGCCCAGGCCTGGGCGGGCATTGAGGGGCGGAGTTTCGTCCAGCCGGATGACGTCAAGCGCATGGCTCCCTACGTCCTGACCCACCGCCTGATGATTTCTCCGCAAGCCCAGTTGCGGGGGCGCAAACCCGAAGAACTGGTCGCCGACATCGTCAATTCCGTCCCCGTGCCCGTCGAGGGGTGAGCGTGGACCCCAAACGCTGGCTGCCCTTCTTGGGACTCCTCTTTCTGCTGGGGTCTGTAATCGGGATTCCCGCTCTTTCCGTCCTGGCGCTCTCGCTCGGCGCGGTGATTGCCCTGGCCTCCTGGTGGAGCGCCCGCGCCCTGGACGAGGTGGCTTACCGGCGGCGGTTCCACTACACCCGCGGCTTCCCCGGCGAGACCACCTCCGTGGCCGTCGAGGTGGAAAACCGCAAGTTGCTGCCCCTCTCCTGGCTGCGCGTCCAGGACCGCTGGCCGAAGGCCGTCGGCCCGGTGGATGAGGCGGTGCTGGCACCCTCCCACCTGCCCGAGGAGGGGTACCTGACCAACATCTTCAGTCTGCGCTGGTTCGAGCGCACCCGCCGCCGCTACGAGATTGCTTTCCGCAAGCGGGGTGTGTACGCCGTGGGGCCGGCGCGTTTGCAGTCCGGCGACCTGTTCGGGATGTACACCCGCTCCCGCACCCTGCCCGTCGAAGACCGGCTGGTCGTCTACCCCGAAATTTTGTCCCTCCCGCGGGTGGAAGCCCCCACCAACGACCCGCTGGGGGAGCGGGCCGCCCGCCGCCGCCTGTACGAAGACCCGACCCGCCCCATCGGCGTGCGTCCCTATCACCCCGAAGACAGTCTGCGCCGCATCCATTGGCCTGCCACGGCGCGTACCGGCAGTTTGCAGGTCAAGGTTTACCAGCCCACCTCCGGGCGGGTGGTAGTCGTGTGCCTCAACGTCGCCACCTTCGCCCGCCACTGGGAGGGCGTGGACCTGCCCCTGCAAGAGCGGCTGGTCAGCACGGCGGCTACCTTGGCCCGGCAGGGCATCGAAGCCGGTTTTCAGGTCGGGCTGGTCTCCAACGGCTGCATCAGCCACTCCGACCGTCCCTTCCGCATCCCGCCGGGGCGCAGCACGCGGCAACTTTCCATCTTGCTGGAGGCCCTGGCGGGCGTCAGCCCGGTGGTGGTCGCCCCTTTCGAGCGCTTCCTGCTGCGCGAGATGCCTCACTTGCCCTACGGCGCTTCCCTGCTGGTGGTCAGCGCCGTCCTCACCCCGTCTTTGAGCGAAACCCTCCTGCGCCTGCGCCGCGCCGAACGCCGCGTCACCCTCGTCTCCCTCTCCGCCGCCCCTCCCCCGGTCATCCCCGGCGTGGAAGTCGTGCGCTGGTGAGACGCGGGTTGGGACGTTAGGAGTTGCGAAGTCAGGTTGTTGGGGATTGCGAAGTCAGGGCGTGCAATGTGCCCCGTACATCGTACTCTGTACCCCCATCACCCCGTTACCCACTCACCTAATCACCCAATCACTCAATCACCATGCCCCCTCAACTCTCCCCCAAACGACTCTCCCGTGCCCTGGGCCTGACCGACCTGGCCTGGGATGACAACGGCGCCCTCATCTGGCGCGAAACCCGCGGCGGCGAGGGCATCCTCGTGGTGCAGCCCGCCGACGGGCAGGCGCGCCGCGACCTGAACGCGGAATACGCTTCCGGCGGCGGTGTAGGCTACGGCGGCGGCGATTTCGGCGTCGGGCGCGGCCTGGTCTATTTCGTGGAGCGCAAATCGAAGCGCATCTACCGCCAGCCGCTGGAGGGCGGCCCGCCCCGTCCCCTCACTCCCGCCTTCGGCGCGGCGGCCTCCCCGACCCCCTCTCCGGACGGCGAAACCCTGCTTTTCGTCCACACCTACGAGGGGCGGGACAGCCTTTCCCTCGTGGACGCGCAGGGGCAAAACTGGCCGCGCAAACTCGTCCAGGGGGATGACTTCTACATGCAGCCCTGCTGGAGTCCCGACGGGAAGCGCATCGCCTGGATTGCCTGGAATCACCCCCAAATGCCCTGGGATGGAACGGTGTTAGGGATTGGGGACTGGGTAAATGGGGAACTGGTGAACATTCGGCAGGTAGCGGGGGGGCGAGAGATTGCCGTCTTCCAGCCGCAGTTTTCCCCCGACGGGCGCTTCCTGGCCTACGTCTCCGACGAGAGCGGCTGGTGGCAGATTTACCTCCACGACCTGGAGCGCAGCGGGAGCAGCGAGCGCCGCCAGTTGACCCGCGCGGAGGCCGAACACGGCGCACCGGCCTGGATTCAGGGGTTGCGTACCTACGGCTTCGGCCCGCGCGGGGAGTGGATTTACTTCATCCGCAATCGGGAGGCCCGCGCCGCTTTGTGGCGCGTCCACGTGGAAAGCGGGGCAGAAGAACGCCTGTCTCTGCCCGATGAGTACACCTGGCTGGAGCAAATTGCCGTCCACCCGCGGGAGGATGTGGTCGCCCTGATTGCCTCCGGCGGAGCGACGCCCAGGCGCATCATCACCTTCGACGTGCGGAACGGAATCACGCGGATTGTGGCCCGCTCCGAGGCCGAAGACCTGCCTCCGGAGACTTACAGCCTCCCCGAAACGCTTTCCTGGCAGGGGCACGACGGCGGGCAGGTTCACGGGCTGTTCTACGCCCCGCGGGAGAACGCTTTGGGCGCGACGCTCCCTCCGTTGGTGGTGCTGGTACACGGCGGGCCGACCGGTCAGCGCGGGGCTTCTTTTTACTCCAACGTCCAGTTCTTCACGACGCGCGGCTACGCCGTCTTGCAGGTCAACTACCGCGGCAGCACGGGCTACGGGCGCGCTTACCGGGATGCGCTCAAAGGGCAGTGGGGGGTGTACGATGTGGAAGATTCGGTCAGCGGGGCGCGCTACCTGGCGGAGACGGGGCGCGTGGACGGCGGCAAGATGGTCATCATGGGCGGCTCGGCGGGCGGCTTCACCGTCCTCAAGACGCTGGAAGACTATCCCGGCGTGTTCAAAGCCGGGGTGTGCCTCTATGGGGTGGCGAATCAGTTTACGCTGGTGATGGACACCCACAAGTTCGAGACCCATTACTCCGACCTGCTGCTGGGGAGGCTGCCTGAAGCCGCGGCGATTTATCGGGAACGCTCGCCGCTCTTCTTCGCCGATAAAATCCGCGACCCGCTCATCGTCTTCCAGGGCGAGGACGACAAAGTGGTGCCGCGGGCGCAGTCGGATGCGATTGTGGAGGCCCTCAGGCGGAACGGCGTGCCCCACGAGTATCACCTCTACCCCGGCGAAGGCCACGGCTTCCGCAAACCGGAGACGCTGGAGCACTTCTACCGCACCGTGGAGCGTTTTTTGCAGGAGTACGTTCTGTACAGGTGAGTGTGCGCCCCAGGCTGCTGGCGGGCAGGGAGTCCGCTCCGCGGACTTTGCGCCACCCAGGGTAGGGGTTCCAGCCCTACCCTGGGGGCGGTAGAAGTCCTCCCTTCCCTTCTGTTTCCCATCTCGCCGTCGCCAGCGCGGGGGACTGGAAGTCCCCCGCTGGCGGGTAGGAAGTCCGCTCTGCGGACTTGATGCATCCGGGGTAGGGGTTCCAGCCCTGCCCGCACGGGCGAGAAATCGCCCCTGCCCCATTCACCCATTCACCCTGTTACCCCCTCACCCCCTCACCCCTTCATCCCATGCTCTCCTGGCAAACCCTCGCCCTCCTCGCCCTCCTGGGGATGGAGACCGCCGCCTTTGCTCCCTGGATGCACAACGTCTCTCCGGCCATCTCTGCCGTGCCTTTGGGACGCTTTGCCTGGCTGGTTTTCCTCATCCCCTTGGCGACCTATGCCCTCAACCGCCTGACCGCCGCCTTGCATCTGAAGAAAGGCGTCCGGCAGGCGGCCTCGGCGGGGGGGTTGGCCGTCTCCGTCTGGGCTGCGCTGCACTGGTGGATTGACCCCGCCGCAGCGCAGGATATGCAGGCCCTTTACCAGCAGCCTCTCAAAGGCATCGAGGAAGCCCCGCTAGTCATCCCGGCCTGGTTTTGGGCGCTGGCCTTCGCTTTCGGCTTGTGGTGGCGCGGCGCGATGCTGGAGCGCGGTCGGCTCGGCCCGCTGGCGGTGATGCGTTCTTTCAAAGCGGGGATTTTCTCCCTGACCCTCTTCGTTTTTGCGGAATACGTCACCCGCCCCGCTGCCCCGGATTTCTCCGCCGGGCTGCTGTTCCTCTTCCTGACCTGCGCTTTGTTGGCCCTGATGGGCAGCCGGGTGAGCGTCCTGGAGCGCCTGCGCGGCGGGCATCGCAACTCCTTTGACCTGCGCTGGATGGGAACGGCGGGGTCTGCGGCCTTGCTCTGGGCGTTGGCGAGCATCGGCGGAGGGCTGCTGCTCGCGGGGCGGGTGGATTTTCTGGGGCGGGTCGTGGAATACCTGGCCGTGGGGCTGGGAGCGCTGATGGCCGCACCCTTCTTGCTCCTTTTGGCCCTCATCCAACCGGCGTTCGACGCTCTGGTGCAGAAAATCCCTCAGGTGGAGGGGACGCCTGTCCCCACTCCGGCGGCCCCCGAACTTCCCGATTTCACTTCCTTGCAGCAGGCTGCCGACAAAGTCCCGCCGGATATGCGCCCCGTCTTCCTGACGCTCGGCGGGCTGGCGCTGGCGGCGCTGGTGGTGTGGGTGCTGCGGGCAACGGCGGAGCGCCTGGAGAATCCCGCGGCGCGCCCCGCTTTTGAGGACGCCCCGGAGAGCGAGACGCTGGCGGAGGGATTGCGCCGCCGTTTTGGGGCGCTGGCCGAAAAACTGCGCGGCGCGGCGGGCCTTTCTGCCAGGGAGCGCCGCCGGGCGGCGGAGCGCATCCGCCAGTTGTATGCCGATTTCGTGGAAGCCTGCGCCCGGCAGGGCGTGGCGCGTCCCCCGGCGGTTACGCCGTGGGAGTTCGTCCCCCTCACGGAGAGCATTTTGCCCGCTTCCCGGCAGGATGTGCGCCTGCTCACCGAAGCCTACGTGCGGGTGCGTTACGGGGAACTGCCCGAAACGGAGGCGGAAATTCGGGGGGTGGAGGCCGCCTGGAAGCGGGTTCAGGAGGCTTTGCAAAAAGGAGACAACAAAAAGCCCGCCGCGTGAGCGGCGGGCTGGGGATGCCGGGCGTGAAAAAGGGGGTCACTCGCAGCAAACGCGGATGTCTATCAATTCCTCAATCAAGGGGGCGATAATCTCGCGAACTTTCTCCATCTCGATATCATCCACCTTGAAGGTAATCAGGCGGTTGCGCGGGGTAGTGCCGGCGAATTGCCCGAAAGCGATGAAGTTGCCGCCAGCCTGGGAGATGGCCGCCGTCAACTGCGCCAGTTCGCCGCTCTTGTGGGGCACGAGGGCGGTGACGCGCACGCCCATCTCGCGGGCGCCCATCAGTTCGAGGAAGATTTTGAACAGGTCGGTCTCGGTGATGATGCCGACCACGTCATCGCCGCGCACTACGGGCAGCCCGCCGATTTTGTTATCCGCCATGATGCGGGCCGCCTGCTCGATGGGGGTGTTCTCGGTGACGAAAATGACGTCTTTGGTCATCACGTCTTCTACCTTGACCTTGCTGAGCAGGTAGTTGAGTTCCCACACACTGAGAGAAGTGGCCGGAGATGGCGACGCGTTGAGCAGGTCCTTATCCGAGACGATGCCGACCAGTTTACCGTTGCCGTCAACCACGGGAGTGCGGCGGATGTGCTCCCGCTTCATCAGGTCCAGCGCCTCGACAATAGGCATGTCGGGGGAAATGGTGATTACGGGGTGAGTCATGCGTTCGCCGACTAGCATGGGAGTTCCTCCTTGAGCAGGGAATGGTAATGGGCCAAGTGCTGTCTCTAAGATACCAGATTTCGGTGGGCATTGCCAGTGATTTTCTCCCCGTTTTCGACGGGGCGCTGTGTGACGATTTTCACAAGGTGGTCACAGACCCAGGTACGCCGCCCGCACGTGCTCATTTTGCATCAACTCGCGGGCCGCGCCTTGCAGGGCGACCTTCCCCTCGGCCAGCACGTAGCCGTAATCGCTGACGGCCAGCGCCATCTGGACGTTCTGCTCCACCAGCAGGATGGTGATGCCCAATTTCTTGAGTTCGCGCAGAGTCTCGAAGAGTCCCAGCACCAAAACAGGAGCCAGGCCGAGGGAGAGTTCGTCAATCATCAGCACCTTCGGCTCGGCCATGATGCCGCGGGCCACGGCCAGCATCTGCTGTTCGCCGCCGCTCATCGTCCCCGCCTTTTGGGAACGACGCTCCTTGAGACGCGGGAACATCTCGTAAACGCGCTCCAGGTTCTTGGCGTAGTTCAGGCGGGCGTGGCGGGGGGTAGCCCCCATCTCCAGGTTTTCTTCTACCGTCATGTCGGTGAACAACTGCCGCCCTTCGGGGACGAGCACCAAACCCATCTCCGCTTTGGCGTGGGCCGGGAGGTGGCTGACGTCCTTCCCGTCGAAAAAGACCTGACCTTCCCAGGGTTTCAGCAGTCCCATGACGGTGCGCAAGGTGGTGGTCTTCCCGGCCCCGTTGCTGCCTACCAGACAGGTCAGTTTGCCTTCTTCCAGGCTCAGGGTGGTTCCCCACAGGATTTGTACTTCTCCGTAGCCTGTGGATACGTTGCGGATTTCCAGAATGGACATTATTCTCCTCCCTCCATCAGGCGTTCGGCCAGTTTGGGGTCGCCCAGATAGGCCTCGATGACTTTGGGGTTCTGGCTGATTTCCTCGGGCGAGCCTTCGGCGATTTGCTGGCCGTAGTCCAGCACCAGAATGCGGTCGGATACGTTCATGATAGCGTGCATGACATGCTCAATCATGATGATGGTGATGCCCTGCTCGCGAATGCGGCGGACGATATCTACCATGTGGGCAATTTCGGAGGGGTTTAGCCCGGCCAGGACTTCATCGAGCAGCAGCAGGTAAGGATGAGATGCCAGGGCGCGGGCCATTTCCAGGCGTTTTTTCTGCCCGACGTTGAGGCTGCCGGCCAGTTGTTCGGCGCGTTCGGCCAGGCCGACGAAGTCGAGAACCTCCTCGGCGATTTGGCGGGCCTTCTTCAAATTGTGGCTTTCTCGTCCGAAGCAGGCGCCCACCATGACGTTTTCCATCACGGTCAGGTCGTTGAGAGGCTTGACAATCTGGTGGGTGCGGGCCATCCCGGCGTGCGCCATGTGATAGGTCTTCTGACCGGTGACGTCTTTGCCCCGAAAGATGACGCGTCCTTCGCTGGGGGTGTATACGCCGTTGATGACGTTGAAGAGGGTGGTCTTACCGGCCCCGTTGGGGCCAATCAACCCGAGAATCTGCCCTTCGGGCAGGTCGAAGGTGACGTTGCTGAGGGCTTGCAGCCCCCCGAAGTTCTTGGATACGCCTTGTACTTGTAAAATCATCATTGCAGCACCCTCCGCAGTTTAGGCCAGCGCTGCCGCGCCCAGCCGATGACCCCTGCCGGGACGAAGAGCACAATCAGCAGCAACAAGCCGCCGGAAACGGCCAGTTGGATGTTCTTGAAGATGGGGCTGGTAACGAGCAGGCCGCGCATTCGCTGGTATCCGGCTGCTCCGAGAATGGGGCCCAGCACGGTCCCTTGCCCGCCGAGCATGACCATGACAATCATTTCGATGGACGTGTGCAGCGGGAAGGCATCCAGGGGTTCGACGCTGCCGTTTTTGAAGAAGAAGAGCGCGCCAACCATGCCGGGGAAAATGGCGGAAAGAACGAAAGCCCAGGTCTTGGCGTCCGGGGCGACCACGCCCATCACTTCGGCGGCGTCCTCGTCTTCCCGGATGGCGAGCAGCCCCAAGCCGAACTTGGAAGTCCTGACTACGTAACTGAGAACGACGACCAGCAGAGCGAGCACTAGCATGATGTAGAAGGACATTTCCAGGGCTTTCATCGCTCCCCCGTACTCCTGGTAAACGCTGAAGTTCATCGTCATGCCGGTGGGGCCGCCGAAAGGCTCGAAGTTGTTGATGAAGGCGCGCACTGCTTCGTTGACGCCGATGGTCGCCAGAGCGAAGTAGGCCCCGCGCAGGCGCAGGATGGCCTTCCCCAGGAGGTACGCCAGCAGCCCGGAAACCACTCCGCCCGCCAGCATCGCCACCCACAGCGATTGTCCCTGGGCGGTAATCAGGTAAAAGCCCACATACCCGCCGAAGCCGAAGAAGACGATGTGACCGAAACTGACGTACCCGGTGTAGCCCAACAAGATGTTCAAACTGGAAGCCAGCACGATAGCCCGCAGGATGGTGAAGACCACCTCGCGTGAGGCCGCGTTCCCGCTGACGATGGGCGCAATGGCAATGAGAATGACAATGACGAGGGAGGTAATCAACCCCAGGTGGTTTTTCAGTGTCTTCATTGTTTCGCTCCGAACAAGCCGTTGGGGCGTACCAGCAGGATGATGACGAAGAGCACGAATTCAATCACCGGCACCCAGGTGGTTTGGGTGAAAGTCGGGACGATGCCTTCCAGCAGCCCCAGGATGAGGCCGCCGACCAGCGCGCCGACGGGGTTGCCCAGCCCGCCCAATACGCCGATGACGAAACTCTTCAGTTCGTAAGTGCCGCCTGCCAGGATGTTGAAGGGCAGAAAGGTGGCAATCAACGCCCCGGCGATGGTCGCCAGCATCGCCCCGATGCCGAAACTGAGCGCCAGGACGCGGTTGGAGGGGATGCCGACCAGTTCTGCCGCAGCGCGGTTGTTGGCGACTGCCCGAATGTACTTTCCCTGTCGGGTGCGGTAGAGGAAATAGTACAGCCCGGCGGTGACGAGGACGGCGATGAAGGAGGCCACCACCCGAGTCCCCTGCAGGGTGACCGGCCCCAGAGAGATGCTCCATAATTGCAGGTCAATGTTGCGGGGCGAAGTGGAGAAGATGGCCGTCCCGATGCCGATGATAATCATATTGACCGAAAAAGTAGCCAGCAAACTGGAGAGGTGAGGGGCGTCAATGACGCGTTGCACGGCTATTACGTAGATGACGATGCCAAGCAGCAACCCGAACACGGCGGCCAGCAGAACGCCCAGATACGGCGGGATGCCCAGAAAGGTAAACAGCAGATAGACGGTGAACATGCCCAGGGCGATGATAGGCCCGTGCGCCAGGTTGATGACGTTCATCACGCCCCAGATGAGCGTCAGGCCCATGGCGGCGATGCCGTAGATGAACCCAAGCAAGAGACCGTCGGCAAGGGATGCCAGGATGAAATCCATAGATTTGCTCCTCCTGAGAAGGGGGGTGCGAAACAAACCTGCCCGGCAGATGGGGTGTGTTGTTGTGAGGTGTTTTTCGCACGAGGCGGAGAACACGACGCACAGGGAGCGCATTCCACCTGCGGGGCAGGATGTGAGGGTGCAAAATTCAGGGGCGTTTTTTCACTGAGAACGCCCCTGAATAGAAAACAAGGCTTAGTGCAGCGGGTAGAGCACTTCGGCAGTGGCGCCGTCTTCCGGCCAGACCACCTGCTTGCCCAGTTTGTCGCCGTCTTTCTGCCACTGGATGTAAATCATCGAGTGGCCGATTTGCAGACCGTGCGCTTCGGGGGAGGTGTCGAACTTAATCTTGCCGAAGAAGAGGGTCAGGTCCATGTTATCCAGAGCGGCCTTGATAGCATCCGGGTCGGTGGAATCGGCATCGCGGATGGCTTTTTCCAGAACCAGACCGGCAGCATAGCCGCCCGCCGAGTGATAAGAAGGCTCTTCACTGTAGGCGGCCATGTAGGCATCCTCGAATTCCTTGCCGGTGGGGCCGAAATCGGGTTTGAAGGCGGCCAGCGGTTCCCACTGGCTGGGGCCGATGATGCCCACGGCGGCGTCGCCCAGGTCGGCGAAATCGGGTTCGGGGGGCGCGACCAGGAGGGTGACGAATTTGACGGGGACGTTCTTTTCGTACAACTGGCGGGCGAAGGCGCTCCCGTCCTGGAAGTGACCGCCGCCCAGGATGGCCTCAGCGCCGGCATCCTGAATTTTGTTGATGAAGGGGCCGAAGTCGGTGGTTTCGGGGTCGTAGCCCTCGAAGAGCACCACGTCGTAGCCCTTGCTGGCGGCGTATTCTTTGGCCGCCTCCACTACCGCGGTGGAGAACTTGCTGTTCTCGTACACGAAGGCCACTTTCTTGACGCTGGGGTCGGTCTTGGCGAGCAGGTCCACCGCCCCGGTCAGATAGCGGCTGGCGGGGGTGTACATCTGGAAGACCTTGGTGTAGCCTTGCTTGTAGGTGGCGTCGCTGGCCGCGCCGGTGGTGAGCATCACCTTGCCGTACTGCTCGGCAATCACGGCGGCGGCAGCGGTCAGGCCGCTGGAGTAGGGGCTGATGAGCAGGTCGGCGTTGTCTTCAGTCGCCAGGCGGGTGTAGAGTTCCTGGACGCGGTCTTTGTTGCTCTCGTCGTCGTAGGAGACAGCCTTGAACGTCACCACGGTGCCGTCGCTCAGTTTGATGCCGCCGGCCTCGTTGATTTGCTTCATCCACAAATTGAGGCCGTTTACCTGGCGTCCTGAGGAGACGTTGTATTTCCCGGTTTGGGAAGCGGTGAAGCCGATGACCAGCGTTTGGGTCTTGGCTGTTGTCTCACCGCCGGACTCTCCCCCGCTTGTCTCGGTGGCGGCGGGGGCTTTCGGTTGGCAGGCTGCCAGCACAAGGCTGAGTGCCAGGACAAGCGCAAGGAGAATGGTGAAAGAGCGTTTCATGGTGTATACCTCCAGAAAGAAAATCCTGATGGGATGGTCGGACTTGCTGCGTCGCGCACAAGCCGCGCGCGTGGAAGCGCTTTCACGCCCAAGTATACTCAACGTGTACAAATGGAGGCTAAACAGGGGGAGGGAAAACTAAAAATTCTGTAAAAAGCCCCGCTCGCCCGATGACCCCCCGCGGTTTGGCGCAATCTGTGTTCCCGCCGGGCAACGACCCTCAGAAGTTGATGCCCCAAAACGCAAGTACGGCGACAATCAGGGGGGCGAGGGCCAGGGCGGGAAGGAAGTTGCCGACCCGAATTTCCTTGATTTCCAGCAGGCTGCTGATAGCGATGCCCACCAGCAGGACGCCGCCGACGGCGGTCATCTCGGTCATCATCGGGTCGCTGATGAGCGCCTGGGCCTGGGCCGCCAGCAGACTGAGACCGCCCTGGTAGACCAGGATGACGAGACTTGAGAAGGCCACTCCAACCCCCAGGGTGGAGGCAAAAGCCAGCGAGGCGAAGCCGTCCAGGACGGCCTTGATAGCCAGCAGGCTGTAATCGCCGGTCAGCCCGTCCTGGATGGAGCCGAGGATGGTCATCGGGCCGACGCAAAACAGAATGGAAGCGGTCAGGAAGCCGCGCACGAAGCGGCTGCTCTCGGCCTCGGGGTCGGGACTGGTGAAGTGCCGCTCCAGCCAGCCTCCCAGGCGCGCCAGGTTTTCTTCGATGTGCCACCATTCTCCCAGCAGACTGCCGATGAGCAAACTCCCCAGGACGATGAGAGCGTTTTGAGTCTCGAAGAACATTTGCAGCCCGATGGCCGCGGTGAACAAACCCAGCCCGGCGACGACGGTCTGGCGCACCCTGGCGGGGAGCCGCGCTCCGAAGGCGATGCCCAGGGCGCTGCCGAGCAGGACGGTGGTGATGTTTATCAGCGTGCCGGTCATGGTGCGGAGTCTTTGGCGAGGGTGGTGTCTTTTCCGGCGGCCCGGTTTTCGAGCAACTCCAGGGCGAAGCACAGGGAGGAGAGGCGGTTCAGGTAGCGCAGGATGGCCTCGTTCTCCAGGTCGCCCATGTGGAGCAGGCGGGCTACTTCCCGCTCGGCGCGGCGCACGATAGCCCGTCCCAGGGAAAGGAAGGCCCCGGCTTGTGAATCTCCGGGCAGGATGAACTCTTTGGGCATCGGCAGCCCCTCCGCAAGGGAGTCGGTCTCCTGTTCCAGCCATTCCACGTGGGAGGCGGCAATCACCCGAAAACGGGCGGCGTTTTCGGGGGTGGCGGCCACCTCCGCCATCAGGCTGTACAAATCCCGCTGGACGCGGGTCAGGATTTCGGCGGTGCGCGGGGAGCGGGCAAAGGCGCGGGCAATCCCCAGGGCGGCGGTGGCCTCGTCAATGCTTCCGCAGGCCGCCGGTCGGGGGTGATACTTGGGAACCCGGCCCGCGCCCAGCAAGCCGGTGTACCCGTCGTCTCCGGTTTTGGTGTAGAAGGATGCGCTCATGCGCCCCATTATACTTGCGATTGGGGGATGGGGGTGCTATACTTGTGGTGGTTTTTGGCTCAGGCGGGTCCCCATCCCCATTTTGGAAAGGAGTTTGTCATGCAAATCCGTTGCACCTACTGTGGAACTCCCTTCGCGTTAGGAAAGCAAGTGCTGGAAGCCGCCTTGGAGAAAGTCGTGGCGGAGAACCTGAAATACTACGAAGTGCGCTGCCCGCACTGCCGCAAGGCCAACCGCATTTCGCGGGAGCAATTGGAACACGCCTTGCACAAGCGGGAGAAGGAGTGACACCGCTGCATGAGCGTTGAGTTTGGATAATTGAAAGTATCTGGCGGGGAGAATGTATGGCAGAGATGATAGGCCGTTATGAAATCCGCGGGGAAATCGGACGCGGAGGGATGGCTACTGTGGTCAAAGGGTACGACCCACAATTTGACCGTGAAGTGGCCATTAAAATCTTACCCAGAGAGTTGCTGCATAATCAAATGTTTCGCGCTCGTTTCGAGCGCGAAGCGCGCGTTGTGGCTAACCTGGAACATCCCGCCATCGTGCCGGTGTACGATTTTGGGGAACAGGAAGGGCAGCCTTATCTCGTTATGCGGCTCATGTCGGGAGGCTCTCTGCGCGACCGCATGGATGAGCGGGGCAAGTTTACCATCGCGGAGATTGTGGAAATTTTCGATGGGTTGGCCCCGGCCCTGGATTATGCCCATCAACAGGGGATTGTGCACCGCGATTTGAAGCCGGGCAACATCCTCTTTGACCAGCACGGGCGACCCTACCTCTCGGATTTCGGCATTGCCAAACTGGCTGAAGCGGGAGCGACTTTGACGGGCGACTCCACGATTGGCACGCCGGCTTATATGAGTCCCGAACAGGTACGCGGCGACCCGGACCTGGATGGCCGCAGCGACCTCTATTCCCTGGGCATCATCCTGTTCGAAATGCTGACAGGGCGCTTGCCCTTTGAGGCCAATTCGCCTACAGGCCAGATGATGAAGCATCTGACCGCGCCTGTCCCCGATGTGCGGGATATTGACGAGAGTTTGTCCCCGGATGTGCAATGGGTGATTGAGCGTATCCTGGCGAAGAGTCGCGACGAGCGCTTTGAGAGCGCGCAGGCGCTGGTAGATGAGTTGCGTAGCATTTTGCGCTCAGGGCATGTGACGGGAGCGTTCGCGGCCCTCTCGACAAAGAAACCCCCTGCTTCTGTCCGTAGGACGCCTGCATCCACGCCCTCCTCCCTACCGTCCTCCCCTATGCGTGGCAAGTTTCCGGTATGGGGGTGGGTGGTACCGGTAGTTGTGCTGGTGGGATTTGGAGCCTTTTGGGGCGTACAAAAAGCGGTGTCGGGCCGTCTGGAAACGCCCGTTGTTCCCACTGCGAACCCGGCAGTTGTCGCGGCAGCGTCTCCTACCGTTTTATCGCCCCCCAGTGTCACACCCACCAGCGCCCCCTCGCCAATGCCGACGGCGACGGAGATGGCGGTTGCCGTCGACTCGCTCGCCTCGCCGACTCCTGTGCCCCTTAGCCCCACCCCAGAGCCTTCTCCTACGCCATCCGGCCCGGTAATTGGAGGGGCGGACAAACTGGCATTTGTGAGCAACAACGATATCTGGGTGATGAACCTGGATGGTTCTGATGCAGAACAATTGACATCCACGGGGGGCAGCAAGGAGCAACTCCAGTGGTCACCGGATGGCCAGGATGTGTTCTACATTACGGGGCGGTGCGTGTTGGCCGTCAACGTGGAGACCAAAGCCGAGCGCACTATCTTTTGTGCCAACTGGTCGGATTATCTGGGCGACTTTGAAATCTCACCGGATGGTTCCCAGGTAGTCATCACTTTGAAGGATGGATTTTTCATTCTGCCGTATGACCTTTCGGCCATCAGTCAAATTACCACCAAGCAGCGTTTGACCGCAGCCGACAAGTGCATTAGTTACACCGATGCTCCTGCCAAGGAGGCAGCCTGGTCGCGAGATGGCAAGCAACTGGCCGTGGTCACTGTCGCCACTCAGTCTGGCCGGCAGGTGGATTTGGCGCAGGTTTTTGATGTCAGCCGTTGTGGCGCACCGCCGATTCGGGTGGATTCTTTCCCCGGTGAGCGCTTTACGATGAACAACTATTCCCGCAATCCCACCTTGGTGGATTTTGCCTGGAATGGCAACGACCTGTTTGCGCTGGCGGTCAATACGCTGAACAACTTCGGCGAGATTTACATTTACAACGCCACGGAAAAGAAAGCCGAAATCAAGCGCCCGGTAGGGCGGTGCTGCTACCGCGGTTTTGAATGGAGCCCGGATGGCAATTATTTTATGCTCGCTTTTCAAGACTCTCGCTATGGTCAGGGCGCACAGTTGTACTACTTCATCTACGGCACGATAGACGCGGGAGGAAATTTCAAGCCTATCCCCTTGCCTGCCGGCGTGCTGACGAACGCGCGGGAGAACCCGCAACCAGCCTTGCGTCCCTACAAACCTTGAGGACGCGATGAAGATGGGCGGGAATGACTTCCCAACGGCGGAAGTCGTTCCCGTTTTGTGATGCCATAACCTGGGGGAAGATGCCTGTGAGGAGAGTGATGACCTCTGTTGGGGCGTACACCCTGCAAACTTTGCTGGATGATGACGGGGTAACACAAATCTATGCTGCTGAAGCACATGAGACCGGTTTGCCGTTTCATGTGGTGTGTTTCCCTCGGAATGAGAACCTGGACCCGGAAGTATACGTGCGTTTGCAGCGCGAATGCTCTCTGGTTGCCGCGGTTGAAGGAGCCCCGTTGTGGCCGATTCAGGAAATGGGCATGACGGAGGAGTGCTTCTACTACGTTATGCCTGTTTGGGGGGGCGGCACACTGGCAGAACGGTTGCAGAAGGGGAGTTTGCACTGGGATGAAGTCATCTTCATCATGCAGCGCCTCGCTCAGGCGTTGCATGCTTTGCACGAGTTGGGGATTGTGCATGGGGACATCAAACCCTCCCACGTGTATTTCGACGCTCAGGGACGCCCCTTTCTGGGGGGCATTGGCCGCCTGAAGATACTTCAAGCGGAAGGTGCTCTCTGGCCTGCTGCTGTGACGGGGGCGCTGGGCTATCGCAGCCCTGAAAGAGATGTTCCTGACCAACCGCTCACACCTGCCGGCGATGTGTATGCCTTGGGAGCGCTGGCCTTTGAGATGTTGGGAGGAAAACTGCCTTTCGATGCTGCCACTCCCCTGGGATGGCGTACCCAGCATTTGTTGACTGTCCCGGCGGATATTCGTTCCCTGCGCCCTGATGTGCCGGAGACCACAGCGCGTGCTATTCAACGCGCTTTGAGCAAAGACCCGCAAAGCCGTTTTGCTTCGGTATTGGCTTTTGCCGAGGCGTTGAGCGGAGCAAAGCCTGTGGCTGCGCCGGGCAAGGGAGAGGCGACTTTTTGGGAGGAGTACTTCGCTCGACGTCTCCCCCGTCCCTCGGTGTGGAAAGTGGTGGGGTTGCCTGTGACCATGCTGCTGGTTTCGCTGGTCTTTGTAGGACTCTTCCTGGCCGCGCCTGCGTTTGTCTCTCCGACGAACCCGGGGATAGGAGCCGCCGCTTCTGCTACGGTCTCCCCCGTCGCCGGGGCGTTGAGCACGGAGCCTGTCGCGGTAACTTCTTCTCCCCCGATGGCTGAAGTTGTTTCCCCCTCGGTAACGGCCTCTTTCTCGGAAGAGCATCCGACGGCTTCGCCAACTCCCGGCAACACCATCGCACCGGAAAACACACCCACGCCGCAGGCGCCTATGGTTGTGTTGCCTAACCCGGGTACGGCAACGCCGACTGCTACGGCCCCTCCCGTCTTGCCGTTGGTCATGGACACGCCTTTGCCTGTCTCGGAATACCAAATCCAATACGGAGATACCATCTTCACCATTGCGGCTTCGGTAGGACTGAATCAGGGACAATTCATGGGGGCTAATGATTTGCAATGTGACAGTCGCCTTTACCCCGGCAAGACCTTGCTTGTGTCGCCTCCGGGAATCGCGACCTACACTTTCCCGGATACGCCCATTACGGCGGGGAATATCAATACCTTGCAGCCCTTGTACGTCCCGGAGTGCGTGCGCGATGTGGGCGATGTGGCTTTCTCTCCGGATGGACAAGTGTTGGCAATTGCCAGCCAAAATGACATTTTCCTGTGGCTGGTGAATGAGTGGCGTCCCTGGCGGCTTCTGAAAGGACACCGTGTCCCGGTAGCGCGTTTGCGTTATTCTCCGGACGGGACAGTCCTGGTGAGCGCTTCGGAGAACGGCGAGTTGATGGTTTGGAAGGCGGCAGATGGCGCTCAGGTGACCTCCTTTC
>DRKV01000323.1 GCA_011051635.1 Chloroflexota bacterium
CGGATGCAAAACCTGGCCCTCGACCTGGTGGCCTACGCCCAGGGCGTGCCCTTCTTCCACGCCGGCAGCGAAATCCTGCGCTCAAAATCCCTGGACCGCGACAGTTACGACTCCGGCGATTGGTTCAACGCCCTCGACTGGACTTACCGGGACAACAACTGGGGGCACGGTCTCCCGCTCAAGGACAAAAACGGGAGCAACTGGGAACTGATGGCGCAACTGCTCGCCAACCCGGCGCTCCAGCCCTCCCCCGAGGATATGCAGTTTACCCTGGCGCACTTCGAGACCGCCCTCCAAATCCGCCGTTCCTCGCCGCTCTTCCGCCTGCGCACCGCCGGGCAGGTCATCCGGCAGGTGACTTTCCTGAACACCGGCCCGCAGCAAATCCCCGGTCTGATTGTGATGCACCTGGAAGATGACCCGCAGGCGCGCCTGGACCCGGAGTATGACCACATCTTCGTGCTTTTCAATGCCGGCCCGGAGGAAGCGGTCTTCTCCCTTCCGGCTGCTTCCGCTATGGAGAGTTTGACCCTCCACCCCTTGCTGGCCGCCGGTCCCGACCCCCGCGCCCGGCAGGCCGCCTTCGACCCGGAAACGCAGACCTTCCGCATCCCCGGGCGCACGACGGCGGTCTTCGTCCACGCCAATCGCGCCGCAGTCTTCAGCCCCCCGCTGAACGAGAACGAGCGCTGCCCCACCGTGACCGCCGCGATGGCCGAGCCGTACCGTCCCCCCCGCGGCTGGGGATGGCTGGTCGGCGGAGCGCTCCTTCTCGGGGCGTTAATTGTCTGGCACAGCCGCCGCAAGTAGGAACAGCCAGGTCGACGTGAAATAGCGGGGGGGACAATCAGACCTCCGAGATTTTGCCGCTGCGATACTCGTCCAGAGCGGCCTGCGCAGGCAATTTCGCTCCCCAGGGCGGCTCTCAACGGAAATCTCGGAGGTCTTTACCCCACTAATGCACGAAAAGCCAAAAAGCCTTCCGGGCCCAAGATGGACCCGGAAGGCTTCGGACGCGGCCGGGGCGCGCCTACCGCACCACAACGGGGAACCAGGTGCGGTATCCCGTGATGTGAAAATCCAGCCGCACGATGTTGCCCTGCCGGTCGGTGACGAGGAGGTAGGCGTAACCGCCGGGCCGGAGGCGCAAATCGCTGGTATCCACCCCAAAGTGGCCGCTGGCATCCGTCCGGGCATTACGGGAGACATCCAGACTGCCGTATCCGTCCACAAAGACGATTTCCACGAAGTCGTGCGGCGGGGCTTCGCCGGTGGCTACCTGGCGGGCGTAATCATGTTCCACGCGCACCTGCGGCACGGTGAAAGAAAGCACCGTCCCCTGCGTATCGGTGAACATCAGGCGGTCGCCCGCCTGCACCGCCTCGGGCAGATAGGCAAAGAAATGGCCGTCCAGCGCGCTCGGATTCAGGGTGGCGGTAAACACTCCGCCGGAGACGCCCTCCCAGCGAAAGGCCCCCCTCCCGCCCAGCGAGGGCGCCGTCCCCCCCACTCTGGAACCGCCCAGGGAGACTTCCCAGTGCGGGGGCACGAAATCCAGCCTGATGCTGCCGACCGCGGTCTCCCGATAGTACAGCCACCCCGAGAGACTCTCCGCCCCGGCCAACTCGGGAAAGACGACTCGGTAGCGCCCCTCAGAGTCGGCGGTGGTCTCCTGCATTTCCGGGACAAAGTATGACCAGCCATGCCGGTTCTTCTCGCCCAAGAAAATACGCAGAGAAGCGCCGGGCGGGGCCTGCCCGCGCACTTCGGCGGTGCGGGCGTCCAGCCAGGCGTTCAGGGTTGGGATTTCCAGAACGTCTTCTCCGGAAGGCAAGGTCAGGGTGAGGACGTCACCGCTCACGAAGGGGGTGAGAAAGGAAACGCCTATATCCCCCTCGCTGCCGGCGTAAACGGCGTTCAGCAGGGAGGGGGTGTGGGTTCCCGCGGGGCGCAGGGTCAATGTGTAAGGGGTGAGGGGCGGCAAAATCCCAACGACCTGACTATCAGAGAGATTCACCTCCCAGGCGGGCAGGGCATCCCGTACCAGGAATTTCGGGCCTCCGAAGGGGGCATACCACACCTGGAGCCGCGTCCCGGCGGTGGGTGTCAGCGGCAGAGGCAGGGTGAATGCCCCGGAGGCCGTGGGGGTGACGACCGCGCTCCAGAACGAATCCGGGAAGTACACCCCCACGGTCAGGGGGTCGCCGGGCACGCCGCTCCCCGTCACCTGAGGGCTATCAGAATCCAGGCGGGCGCTGAGCGGCGGCACCTCCCAGCGGACGATTTCCCCACCCAGTTCAAATTCCAGGGTATCGCCGCCGAGGATGGGGACGGGACGTTTTTCCGCATCGGTGAATTGTGCCATCTTGCTGAAGGCAGAAGCGCTCGTCTCCGCTTTGAGCGTTCCGTCGGCATCCAGGAGGCGGATTTCCATCGTCCCGCTGCAATACGCGCGATAGGCATACCAGAAAACAGTGTTGCCGCCCACCTCCACGCGCCCCTCAGAGGGACAATCCGAGACGGTATCCCTTTCAGGATGCAAGAGCCGCTCGACGGCATATCCTGCGGGGGATTCCCAGCGCGCACCAAAGTAATTCCGGTGTCCCGCCGTCCCCAGGACGGAAAGCGGGAGGCGGTACGTGCCGGTGAGGGAGGCCGTTACTACTGCCGAAGTCGCCGGCGGCGGGGGATAATCGTAAGCGTCGGTGTATCGCGAGAGCGTGAGACGCGCCCCGGCAGGCGCTTCGCCGTAGAGAGCGCTGCCTGCCTCGTCCATTTGCAGGGTGAGAGAGGGCATCCCGGCTACCAGGAGTACCCCCTGTCCCTGCTGGGTGAGGGTGACGCGGTCGCCGCTTTCCAGGGCAAAACCGACTCCGGGTTCTCCTTCGCCCGGCCATCCATATCCGCGGCCAGAGGAGTCGCGGTCGGGGAAAGCGCCGTTATCAAAGACCTCGAGGTTGTAATACGTCTTCAGGTAGTCGCCGGAGCCGCGCACACTGACCGTCAGGGGAGCGGAGACATCCACCTGCCCGGAGACGGCAGCGTATTTGCTGCTATGCCA
>DRKV01000324.1 GCA_011051635.1 Chloroflexota bacterium
ATCGCCGTCAGGGTGTTGAGGAAGTGGATGGGAGGCGACTCCAGCCGCAGGAGGGACATCAGCCCCAGGTTGACCCACCCCCGCGGCCCCAGCAAGGCGTTGAAGGCGGCGGCCACCACCAGGGTGGGCATTACAAACGGGACGCCCGTCAGGGCGCGGAAGAGTTCCTTGCCGCGGAAGGTGTAGTGGGAGAAGACGTAAGCCCCCGGCATCCCCAGGGCGAGGGTCAGGAAGGTGGAGAGGGCCGCCTGCCCGAAGGTGAAACCCAGCACCCGCAGGGTGCGCGCCGAGAGGAGGGCCGCGGCCAGGGAGGGCACCCCCTCATCCAGGCGCGAGAAACTCAGGGCCAGGATGCGCTCCAACGGCCAGGCGTAAAACAGGAGCAGAAATGCCAGGGGGAAGAACAAAAGGAGGACGCTGCCCCATCCAAAGGCGGCGCGTTCCCCTTTTGCAGTCCGCAGCCTCACCGCAGCACCGTCTCGGTCCAGGCTTCGACCCACTTTTCGCGGTGGGCGGCGATGTCCTCCGGCGAGACGAAAGCGGGTTTCTCCGGCACGGCCAGGTACTCCACGAAGGTCTCATCCAGTTGCGCCTGGGCATTGACCGGAAAGACGAACATCTTGAGGGGCATGTCTTCCTGGAAGGGGCGGTCGAGCATGAAATCCACCCACTTGCGGGCCAGGTCGGGGTGCTGCGCGCCGCGCAGGATGCCGACGAACTCAATCTGGCGGAAGCAGGTGTCGTCGGCAGTGACCGCCGCGGTGGGGGGGGCGTCCATCGGCTCCTCGGCGTAGATGACCTCGAAAGCCGGGCTGGAGCCGTAGGAAACCACGATGGGGCGCGTCCCGTCCCAGCGGGTGAATTCGGTGTAGTAAGCCGTCTCCCAGCCGTCCACCACCTTGAGGCCGTTCTCCCGCAATCCGCGCCAGAAATCCAGGTAGCCGGGGTCGCCGAAGTGTCCGACGGTTGCGAGAAGAAAGGCCAGGCCGGGGGAGGAGGTGGCCGGATTTTCCACCACCAGGAGGTCTTTGTAGGCCGGTTCGAGGAGGTCTTCCAGCGAGGCGGGGGGCGGCACGTCGTGCTCGGCCAGCCAGGCCACATCGTAGTTCAGGCACACGTCGCCGTAATCCACGGGCAGGGCGCGGTGCTGCGGGTCGAGGTCGAAGGCCTCATCCACCTGCGCCAGAAGGGGCGAATCGTAAGGCAGGAAGATGTCTTCGTCCAGCGCCCGGCTGAGGAAGGTGTTGTCCACGCCGTAGAAGACATCCGCGGGGGGATTGCCCTTCGAGAGGATGACCTTGTTGAGGGCCGCGCCGGCGTCCCCTCCCTGCAGGAAGGTCACGGTGGCGTTGTTGGCCTGCTCGAAAGTCCGCACGACTTCCTCGGAAACGTCGAAGGAGTCGTGCGTCATCACGGTCAGGGTGCGCACCGCGGGCGTCGCGGGCGCGGCGCTCTCTTTGGGAGCGCAGGCCGCCAGGAGGAGAAGCAAGGCGGCGAGGAGAAGGGGGAGTGTTTTTTTCATGGGATACATTCGGGATTGGGGATTGGGGATTAGGGATTAGGGAGCGGGGGGGAAGTGTTCGCAATCACGAGGCACAGCAAGAGACCATCTTCCACGGTGACGGAGGCGGGGGAGCGGACGATGAGGTTGCTGAGGCCGCGGGTCGCCCCGAAGCGGAGCGTGCCCCCTTTGAGCGGATAGCGCAGCCCGCGGGTGGTGACGCCCTTTGCATCGCCCCGCAGGGGGATGAGGGAAACCGTATCCCCCTCCTGCCCGGCGATTTCATACGCCCGCCCCCGGGGGAGAAGGGTAACGCTCTGGGGGCCGTCCACGATGCGGATGGGGGCCTCCCGAAAGTCGGGATGCGCCAGCAGAAGCAGGTTCCCCAGGGTCATGTCCCAGCGCCCTCCCAGCGCCCCAAAGACGAGAACTTCTTCCGTCTCCTGCTCCAGGGCGGCGTAGAGGGCCAGTTCCAGGTCGGTTTCGTCCTTCTCGGCGGGGTAGCGGCGGATTTCCGCGCCCCGCGTCCGAAAAGTCTCCACGGTCTCGGCGGGCAGCGAATCGAAATCGCCGATAAGCAGGTGCGGCGTCAGGCCGAGAGCCAGACAACGGCGCGCCCCCCCGTCGGCGACGATGATGCGGTCTCCGGGGCGCAACCAGGCAAGCGGGTCGCAAGGGGATGAACATTCCCCGTTGGCAAAGATAATGGTGCGCAAAAGAAAATCCCTCCGCGCCGACGGAGGGATGCGAGACTTGCAGGGCGTTTCCTCCGCCGGCATTATCCGGGTCAGGTTCCGCGGGTCGGAGGCTTGCGGCCTCCCTCTCAGCCCGGCAACACCGAGCTCCCCGTTTTCGATTGTGGAGCAATTATATCACCGCACGCGGCGTTTCCACTCCTCTTTCAACTGCAACTGGCGGGGACTTTCTCCGGAGGCCAGCCCCAGGAAATCGTTCATCAGGCGGTTGAACTTGCTCGGTTCGTCCAGCATGGGGAAATGCCCTGAGGCCTCGAACAAAATCTGGTGGGTGTTTTCCGGCAACTCGTAGGGGGCCAGCGCCGCGTTGTTCAAGGTAACGGCAGGGTCGCGCTGTCCATGCACCAGCAAACAAGGGGTAGAGAGTTCCCGCGCCAGGTCGAGCATTGTCACCGGGTCGAGTTCGTCCAGCGAAGTACGCACCGCCAGGGGGTCGGTCTTGGGGGCTTCCACGCGCACGGCCTCGCTGACGGGGTCGTTGCTGAGCAGCCAATCGGCCAGGTTGGACGGCGAATCGTTCCGCAGGCGCTGGCTGACGCTCACATCGCCCACCGGAAGGCCAATCCCCATCGCCCGGTTGACATAGCCCGTGTGCTGGGCAGCATACTTCAAGGCCACCACCGCGCCCAGCCCATGCCCGACCAGGGCGACGCGCCCCACGCCCAATTTATCCAGGAAGGCATCCAGGAGTTCCATCTGCTCATCCAGGGAGTAATACTCGCTGCGCTTGGCTGTATCGCCGAAGCCCCACAAATCCAACGCATAGGCCCGGTATTGGATGGCGGCAGCCTGCATAGCCGTAATCCAATACCGCCATGACCCCACCCAGCCGTGCAAAAACACCACGGGGCGGCCGCGTCCCAAAACCTCATAATGTACGATGTCGTTCTTCAGGATAATGGCGCTCATGGCATTTCCTATGCGTCAGCGGTGGTGCGTTCAAGCCTTCCCGTATTTCGCCAGAATTTCGGCCACCCGTGCCATCAACTGGTCGGGAGCAAAGGGCTTGAGAATGTATTCATCCGCGCCTGAACTCATGCCTTCTTCGATTTCCGAATCCTGACCTTTGGCCGAGAGAATGACCACCGGCACACCCTGGAAGGCCGCTTCGGCCTTGATGGCAGCGCAAGCCTCGTATCCATTCATGTGGGGCATGCGCACATCGGTCATCACCAAATCGGGAGGATTATCCTTCATGGAGATAGCGGTCTCGTAAAGTTCTTTCCCGTTTCTGGTGGCTGTGACTTCATGCCCGGCCATTCCCAGGACAAAGAATATCAGGTCACGGATGTCTTTTTCGTCTTCTGCTATCAAAATTCGGGCCATAGAAACCTCTGATATGGTCGGTTGGTCGGTCGTTTGATGGTCAACGCATCTGCGCTTCGGTTGAGGGTTCGAGCGTTTGAGCGGAATCTTCGCGGTACAGAGGGATGGTAAAGGAGAAAACACTGCCCGCGCCGGGCACGCCCTCGCTGGTGACCCAGATGCGGCCTCCGTGCATCTCGACCAGATTTTGCACGATGGAAAGCCCCAACCCGGTTCCCGCGGTCTCGATGACCAGGGTGTCCTCACCGCGATAAAAACGCTCGAAAACGCGTTCCTGCTCTTCAGGGGGAATACCAATCCCATCATCCCGCACATCTACTTGCAGGTAATCCCCCTCCAGATGGGCGCTGACCCAGATATGGCCGCCCGCGGGGGTGTAGTGGTAAGCGTTATCCACCAGATTTTGCACGATTTGTTCCAGGCGGTCGCTATCGGCCAGCACCAACGGCAACGCATCGGGCAGGTCGAGGGCCAGGCTCATCTCGCGATTCTCTTTTTCGGCCATGAGGCGCACCCGCGAGATGGCTGCCTCCAGAACAGGGCACACATCCAGGGGCACGATATCCAACTCAATGCGGCCTGTTTCCATCTGCGAAATGTTGAGCAAATCGTTGACCAGCGTAATCATGCGGTCGGTGTTGCTCTTGATGACTTCCAGGAAGTTGGTCTGCTGGTCACTCAACTTTCCGGCTGCGCCCATCAGCATGATGTCCACGTAGCCCTTGATGGAGGTCATCGGGGTGCGGAGTTCGTGACTGACGTTGGCTACAAACTCCGATTTGAGGCGGTCCACCTCCACCTGATGGGTAATATCCCGGAAGATAGAAACCGTGCCCAGGAATTCGTTACGCAGCAAGACGGGCGAGAGATGGACGGAAACCACGCGCCCGTCGTCGAGGTCCACCTGTTCGGCGTAGATGTCCTCGTTGGAATAAGCCTCGGGGTTGGCAGACCACTCCCGAATGGTATTCATCCAGTCGTGGGCCGCCTTGCCAAACAGGCCGGAGAAATGCTCCAGCGATTTATCAAGCACCTGCTCGCGCGGCAGGCGCAGGATGCGCTCGGCGGAAGCGTTGAAAAGAGTAACCGTGCCCCCATTGTCGGTCACCAGGACGCCATCGGCCACGGCTTCCAGGATAGCCTGGGAACGGCTGGCCTCGATGTGCTGCTTGCGGAGCATGTCGCCCAAGCGCTCGGCCTGGTCTGCAATCAGGCGGTAAAGGTTGGCATTGTTGACTGCGACCGCGATTTGTTTGGCAGTAGCAGCCACCAGGTCGAGTTGCGTATCGGAAAAGCGGTTTGGCTCCCGATGGAAGAGCATCAAGGCACCCAGGGCTTCTTCACCAACCATGAGGGGCACCACGAGGGTGCTGCGATGTTGGGTGGGGAAGTTGGGGTTCTCTACCCAGCGGGGGTCCTGGGTGACGTCCGCCAGGAGCACAGGCTCCCGGTGACGGATGACCCACCCCGCCAATCCCTCGTTGGGTTTGATGGCCGAACGTTCTCCGCCTTCAGTCACCGGCTCGGTGTAGCCGCGAGACGCCCTCCGCACCAGAGTGTTCTCGGCAGCGTCTACCAGCATGATGGTGCTTTGCTCCGCGCCCACGATTTGATTGATAAGCGAGAGAGTGCGGTTGAGAACGATGTCCATATCCAAACTGGCGGAGAGTTCGGTGATGATGCGGAGGAGCGTTTCTGTGCGCTGGTGTTCCCGCGCCAATTCCTGGGTGCGCTCGGCGACGCGATGTTCCAGTTGTTCGGCGTAATTCTGCACCTGAGCGAAGAGATGAGCGTTGTCCAGGGCAGTCGCCAACTGTCCTGCTACTTGAGTCAAGAGCCGCTCGTGCCGCATGGAGAACCGTTCCGGGAGACTGTCCTGGATAGAAAGCACACCGATGGGCTTGCCGCGCGCAATCAGCGGAACGCCCACCCAGGAACGCACCGGTGCTCCTACGTCATATCCTTCCACGGGCAGGGGCGTATCGGGATTGTGCAAGTCGCCCACCAACAACGGCTCTCCGGTTTGGAGGATGTACTCGCTCAGGCTGGAGCCATCCTGGGGCACTTCGATATCTTGGAGGCGTTCTCCGGCATCCAGCAAGTTCGCTTTGAGCGTCCCAAATTCATCCACCACTAGCAAACCAATGGTGTTCACCTGTAAAGCGTTGCTGAGCACTTCAAAGGTGATTTCTACCAGTTTTTCCTCATCCAATTCGTTGGCAATCCGATTGCCAAACTCAAAGAGCAGGCTCAAATCGGCGCTGCGCTGGCGGGTTTCGGTGAACAAACGGCTGTTTTGAATGGTGACGGCCAACTGAGCCGCCACGGTAGTGAGCAAGCGCAAATCGTTCTCTGTGTAGGCATAGGGGTCGTCAGGGTCTTGAACAGCAAGCACGCCGATGACCTCGTCGCCCGCCAGGAGAGGCACCCCCAGATAAGAGGCAGCCTGTTTAACCCCGACTTTCAGGGGTTGCAAAGTCCGCATCGTCTCCTGGCCCGCTTCGCCGGTAAGGAGCAGGGGGTTCCGGGTAGCGATGATGTGTCCGGTCAGCCCCCGCGCCGGCTGAGGAGCTGCCTGCACCTGCTGGCCTTCTTCCTGAGCCAGGGAGAAGGTTATCATGTCGCGGGTTTTGTCGTACAGGGCCAGGTAAATGTTGCGGGTGTCCACGATGGCGCTCAGTTGCTCCGGAAGTTGCTTCAAAAGTTCATCCAGGTCAATCGTGGCTGTCAACGCCTGGGAGACGCGGTAGATAACGCTGATTTCGTTCAAACGGGATTGCGTCTCTTCGTACAAGCGGGCGTTCTGGAGGGCTATAGCGGCCTGGTTGCTGATGGTGAGCGCCAGTTCGATTTCATCTGCCGTGAAGCGGTGGGAGCGCCTCGATTCGCATGCAAAAAGGACACCGTGGACACGCGTCCCCGAAATCATGGGGACGGCCAGCAGAGAGTGTACGCCGCGTTCCTCTAAAAGAGGCAGCAAAGGAGCGAGGTCTTCTTCCTGCACGGCGTTCTCAGCGTTGAACACACCGCGCCCCTCCCGAATGCGGGAGAACAAAGGAGCATCTGGCAAGGCCATCGGCAGCGGTGTGTCTTTCGGGGGCGACTCCATCCACAAGACGGGAGCATCATCTGCCTGATTGAAGAGGACGACCAACGTGGACGAGGTATGTAAAGCCTCGAAGAGTTCATCGATAGCGATGCGCAGGATTTCATCCACGTCCAGGGAAGCGCTCAACTCGGAGGAAAGTTGGTTGAGCAGGGCCAAACGCTGGGAGCGTTCCGCCAATTCCTCGGCGCGGCGCATACTCTCGCCCAGGAGAGAGGCGTTCTCCAGGACGATGGCTGCCTGGGTGGCAAAGGTAGCCGCTATCTGGACATCATCCGAAGCATAGTAATCGCGTTCTACTTTCTCCAGGGCGATAACACCCTTCAAATCGCCTTTGCTGACCAGGGGGACACCCAACCACGAGAGGTAAGGAGCCTCATCCCAAGCGGGAAAACGCTCATCGGCCACTACATCGCCAACGGCAATGGGTTGTTGCGTGAGCATCATCTCCTGGAAAAGGCGGCTGTCTTCCACGGCGACAGAAATGCCCAGGCGCTCATCGCTATCCACAAAGCCGCGTACCGCCCGAATGGTCAGACGGTCGCCATCACGCAGCCAGAGGGTAGCAGTATCGTAGGGCACAATCGAGGCCAGGTGTCCCAGCAAAGACTCCACCAGCGCATCCGCACGCTCCAGGCTGGCGCTCAAGGCACCGGAGGCCGTGGTGAGGGCCTGCAACTGGCGGGCCTTCTGCTCGGTCGTCTGGTACAGGCGGGCATTTTCCAGCGCCAGCGCGGCCTGCTGGGTGAGAGAGTGTATCAATGCCTGGTCTTCCAGGCCAAAGGCATCATTCTCGGTGTAGTTATCCAGCACCAGGACACCCCATTTTCGCTCACCCGATTGGATGGGCACAAGCAGGGAGGAAACGGGCAGTTTCCCGGCAGTGGCATCCCGGTAGCGTATCAGGTCATCGGGGGCGAGTTGATACGCCTCGGCGAAATCCAGTCTCCCGACCCGTTGAATACGTCCCGTACGAAAGACCTGTCCCGGCAGCGAGGTCTCGAGAGGGTACACAATCTGCATGGCCTTCTCGGCATCCGCCATGCGAGAGACAGAATGGGGCCGCAAAGAGCGCTGCTGTTCATCCCATAGGAGTATCTGCCCGGCGGCAGCCTGGG
>DRKV01000325.1 GCA_011051635.1 Chloroflexota bacterium
GAGGGGGATGCCCCCCGAAGAGCGCCCCGCTATTTTCGATTCCCTGGCGGAAACCCTCGCCGCCGGGACGCCCCCCCTCACCCCGGAGCACCACCTCACCCACCACCTCATCCAGACGGTCAAGTGCCTGAACACGATGCACTACCGCGCCCGCTGGGAAGCCCACGCCGCCGCGCCGCGCATCCGCCTGAATCACTGCCCCTACGCTGCCATCGTCGATTCCTGCCCCGAAGTGTGCGAACTGGACGCCCACCTGCTCGAACATCTCCTCCACCGGAGCGTGAAACAAATCGCCCGCCGCAAGGAAAGTCCCTCCGGCGGGCCGTATTGCCTGTTTGCGATTGAGACGTGAGAGGAAGTGGGAAGTCCGCTTTGCGAACTTGAGAGCGCCAGGGCAGGGCTAGGACCCCTGCCCGCAGGGACGCGATGCCTCCCATTTGCTGCAAAACGTAAGGACGAGGCTGCTTACGGCGTCTCTGGAGATGTAGCCGGCGCAGCGAAGACCGCGGCGCAATAAAGCACGAAGGCGCACCAGACGCTATCGGCCAGGAAAAGATGGACGAGTTGCATCCACACCGGGGCCAGCAGGAGGACGTTAACGGCGCCAACCAGCAATTGGAGGAAAAACAGTCCAAGCAGGAGCCGCCCCAAAACGCGCTCCGCCCCTTCCGGCTTGTGCTGCGAGCGCAGCGAGGCGCGTTTCAGCACCAACCCGAACAAGTACAGGCCGGAGAGCACCGCTATCACGGGATGCCAAATGCGCAGACGGATGAGGAAATGCGCCGTGGGCGAGAAATCCTGTCTCATCCCCTCCAGCAGGGAGGTAGCCGGGAAGAGGGTATCCCCCAAAGCGGTTATCGCCCCGCTGGTTCCGAGGAAAAGTATCGCCAGCAACGCCGCGCCGAACCACCCCAGGCGCGGGTCGCCGCGCTGAATCCGCGCCGCCTTTCCGCCGGAAGCCCACCAGGCGGTCAGGGTAATGGAGGCCAGCAGGAGGAAGGTGTTGAGCAGATGCAGCGGCATGGAGATGACCCGCCCCACAGAAGCATCCTCTGCTACCCATTCGAAGAGTACCAGTCCCGCGCCGAGAAGCGATTCGGTGAAAATAAAGAACACCGTGTACCCCGCCCCTTTGCGCACCAAATGCCCTTTGGGGTACAGACGCCAGGCCCACACCAGCAGCCCGATGACGGCCAGGAGAGCAGCCCCACTGGTCAGCCGATGGACGAACTCAATGACGGTTTCGACCGCCGTTGCCCGCGGGACAACCTCCCCGTTGCAGGTAGGCCAGTGGGCGCCGCATCCCGCCCCGGAGCCAGTAGCCCGCACAAAAGCACCCCACAAGACGACGAGAAAATTGAGCGCCAATACGCCCCAGGCGTATCGGGCGTACCGGCTCTCCGCCTGCGGGAGAGCGGCGAGAATGTTAAAATTTTTCTTACTCATAGGGCTGCATTATACCCTATCGGATTGGTATAATCGAAACGATATTCCCACATTGCAGGACGACCGCGAGCAGTTGTCCTGCCTTCTCACATTACAGGAGTAGTTTTCTTCAATGAACGAAATTCACGTCTATGGGGCGGATTGGTGCCCCGATTGCCGCCGTGCCAAACGCTTTTTTGAGAAGCACAGCATCCCTTACACCTGGCACGATACGGCCTCCGACCCGGAGGCTGCCCGCTTCGTGCGGGAGGCCAACGAAGGCGGAGCGGTCATCCCCACCATTGTCTTCCCCGACGGCAGCATGTTGATGGAACCATCCACGCCACAATTGATAGCCAAGATGCAATCGTTGAGCCGCGGCGCAGCGCGGTTATAATCCGTGCAACTTGCGGGTGGGACCGAACCCGTGGCGATTTGAACCGTCCCCCTTGTCCGAGGAGAATCCTGATGGCAAAACGAAGAAAAAGGAAAAAGCAGAAAACGGGAAAACGCACCCCGTCCGCCAAGTCTCGGGACACGGACGTTATTTATATATCGGAATACACGATAACCGATGAGCCGATGCTCCCTCCCGCCTACAGCCGCCTGCCCGAGGCTGTTCAGGACCGGATGGAAGAACTCTTCTACGACATCCGGATACATCCCCGGGAGGCTATCGAGGAGTTGACCGCGCTGCAGAAACTGTACCCGCACATACCGCAAATCGGCAACTACCTGGTCGCCGCCTACCAGCAGGCCGGGGAGGATGAAAAAGCGGAACAAATTGCGCGGGAGAACCTCCGCAGGCACCCGAACTATCTGTTCGCGCGCATCAACGTAGCCGAGTTTCTGCTAAAAAGAGAGGAATACGACAAAATTCCGAAACTGTTTGATAACAAATTCGATTTGAAGATGCTGTATCCCCGGCGCAATACGTTTCACATCACGGAGGTCGTCAGTTTCATGGGATTAATGGGGAGGTACTTTGCCGGAATCGGCCAGCGCGAGACAGCACAGACGTATTACAACATGCTCCGGGAAATCGCGCCCCACGACCCGATGACCAAAGCGCTGAAACGGGAACTTTATCCGGGAATAGTGAGGCGCATCGCATTGCAGACACCGAAGAAGTTGGCCGCAGAACCGAACACAGACGAGGCTGAGACACCCTGATTGGATTGGGAAAAACCACAAAGGAGGTGACACAATGGCCAAACCCAAAACGATTGGTCTCCCCCGAATGCTCGTTGAGGCAGGAGAAAAACGCGTCTTCCTGCCGGAATTCGTTCAGTTTTTGAGCGGGTTGGGGCTGAAGGTCTTCATCGAAGAAGGCTACGGTTCCCGCCTGGGGTACAGTTTCGATGCTTACCGACGCGGCAGCGGCGACAGGGTGGTACGCTGCACTCGCGAAGAGGCCTTTCAGCAAGACATCGTGCTCATCTTGCGCTGCCCGGCAGAAGAAGAATTTGAAAAATTAGGAAAGAACAGCATCCTCTTCTCCATGCTGCACTTCCCCACCCGACCGTTGCGCGTCGCTCGCCTGAAAGAACTGGGCATCAAGGCTATCTCGATGGACAGCATCGTGGACGACTACAACATCCGCCGGGTGGAAAACATGAAAGCCGTGGCCTGGAACGGGCTGGATGCGGCCTTCGACATCCTGGAAAAACGCTGGCCCGATTTGCGCCGCCCGGACGGCCTTCCGTTGCACGTCCTCATCCTGGGGGCGGGGATGGTGGGCAAACACGCCATCGAGGCGGCCACCAAACTGGGGCACACCGAACGTTACGAAGACCACATGGCCTCCGGCGGGCCGGGAGCGATTGCCATTACCGTAGGACGTTCCATCACCCGCCAGCCCGAGCAAATGGAACGCCTGATGCGGCAGGCCGATATTCTGGTGGATGCCACTTACCGGCGCGACCCTTCCAGGCCTGTCGTGCCCAACGCCTGGATAGCGTACCTGCCCGAACACGCCGTGGTGGTGGATTTGGCCGTTGACCCCTACCTGCCCGAGGCCAATCCGCCGGTGGTGCGCGGCATCGAGGGCATCCCCCAGGGCAACCTGGACCAGTACATTTTCTACCCCGACGACCCCAACTGGACGAAGACCATCCCGGAGGGGGTGCCGACCGAGAACCGCCGCCCGACGGTGACCTGCTACTCCTGGCCGGGCATCCATCCCGAGGCCTGCATGACCCACTACGCCCGCCAACTCATGCCCCTGATGGAAGTTCTGGTCGAGAAAGGCTACGACGGTCTTTCCCTGCAAGGCGGCTTCTTCGAGCGGGCGCTGTACCGCGGTACGCTCAAGGCTTTCCTGGAGCAACACGCCGCCTGAGGCCAAGAAGCGCAAAAAAAAATGGGGGGCAACGTGAAATAATAGTGGGACGGGACAATCAGACCTCCGAGATTTGGCCGCTGCGCTGCTCGTCCAGAGTGGCCTGCACAGGCAATTCCGCTCCCCAGGGCGGCTCTCAACGGAAATCTCGGAGGTCTTTACCCCACTAACTCGCGAAGACCAAAAATGGAGAGCGGCATTGAGATGCCGCTCTCCACAAAGCGGAGCAAAACGGGGGACGTCTTGGAGGGAGCGGACGCCCTCCTACGAGGCGCGCAGAGAGCGACCGAGAGGTTTCCGCCCTCTCCGTTTGCGTACCGCCCGCCGCACGGGGGGCAAACGCAGGAACAGGAGAACGCTCAACACCGCGCTGTACGCCAGGGGGAGGCCGATACTGCCGCTCAGACCGAGGAAGTTCCCCTTGACCACCCAGAAGTAATGCACCAACGCCAGAATACCGGCCAGATAGACGAGGCGGTGGAGTCGCTTCCAGCGTTTCCCCAGGCGCGCCATCCACCAGCGGCTGGAGGTCAGGGCTAATGCCGCCAGAATGGAAATCGTCACACTCCCCACCCACACATAGGGCTTTGTGCCCACGTCCAGGCGCAGGGAGCCCCAGTCAAAGCCGTAATCCACCCCCGCGAAGAAGAGCAAATGTCCGACCGCCCAGGCAAAGGCGTAGAGACCCAGCGGACGCCGCCAGGAGAGTACCTTGTTCCAGCCGGAGAGAATGTGGAACGGGGTGCAGGCCAGGGAGAGCAGCAACAGGGTAAGCGCCGTCCGTCCGCTAAAGCGCGTCGCCGCCTGGATGGGATTCACTCCCAGGGCACCGGCGTACCAGGCCCACAGGAGCCACAAAGCGGGCAGCCAGGCCGCAGCGTGGGGAAAGGCGCGCTCCCAAATCCCCTTCCCCTGCTTCCTCGTTGCCTTGCTCACAGCAGATGTCATGGGATGGCCGCCTAAAAATCCCGCCGCAAGTCCATCCCCTCGTACAAGGAGGCCACTTCCTCCTCATAGCCGTTGAACATCAAGGTCGGGCGGCGGTGCGCTTCACCAATCCGCCGCTCGGTAGCCTGTGACCAACGGGGATGGTCCACCTGCGGGTTGACGTTGGCATAAAAGCCGTACTCCTGAGGAGCAACGATGTTCCACAGCGTTTCTGGCGGGAATTTGGTCAATTCAATCTTAACGACCCCCTTGATGCTTTTGAAGCCGTATTTCCAGGGAACCACCAGACGGAGCGGCGCGCCGCTTTGCGGGGGCAGGGGCGTTCCGTACAGGCCAGTCGCCATGATGGTCAATTCGTGCATGGCCTCGTCCAGGCGCAGCCCCTCCGTGTAGGGCCAGGGATAGAACTTGCTTTTCTGCCCCGGCATGGCGTCCGGGTCGTAGACGGCTTCGAAACGCACGTATTTGGCTTCCGAGGTCGGTTCGACGGCTTCCAGCAAGGAGGCCAGCGAAAACCCGTTCCAGGGGATGACCATTGACCAGGCCTCCACGCAGCGCATCCGGTAAATGCGCTCCTCCTGAGGGAATTTCTTCAGCAGGTCTTCCAGGCCGAAGGTCTGCGGTTTGTGTACCAACCCGCTGACTTCCACTTCCCAGGGGGAGGTTTTGAAGTTTTCCGCCAGGCGCGCCACCCGTTCTTTGTCGGTGGTAAATTCGTAGTAGTTGTTGTAGGTGGTGATTTCCTCGTAAGTGTTGAGCGGGTCGCCCAATTCGTCCGTCCCGGCGCTAATGGAAGTGGCAGCCGGCGTCGCCAGGCCCTCCACGCCGGCGGAAGAGCGGGTTCCGCAAGCCGCGGCCAGCAAAGCGCCCGCGCTCACGATGCCCGCGGCCTTCAGGAACTCTCGGCGCGACAAATAGAGATGGTAGGGGGTAATTTCGGAAGGGGAGATGGGGACGGAGGGTTTCACGGCTGCCTCCCGGCGACAGGTCTCACAGGTTAGGGATATTTCCCCTCAACTATACCCGAATTCCTCCGCCGTGCAGATTAAGGCTCAGTGATAGGGTGCTCCCATCCGTCATTGGTTCCCCAAAATCAGCCGCCGAATCAGGGGACGGGATTCCTCCAGGAGGGCACGTTGCTCCGGCCAGAACATCGGGGGGAGGGCATCTAACGGGAACCACTCGCAGCGGTAAGCGTGGCGGGTATCGGTGGGGCGTCCTTCCCGTTGTTCGGTCAGGAAGAGGTAGTAACGCGTCACTTTCCAGGCCTTCTTTTTGAAATTCAACCGCTCCCGCTCCCCCAGGTCGCCCAGCAGACGCAGGTCTTCCAGGCCGGCTTCCTCCAAAATCTCTCGGCGGGCGGCCTGCTCCGGCGTCTCCCCCGCTTCGAGGCTGCCTTTGGGGAGAATGTAATCACTCCAATCGGCCTCGCGCACCAGCGCCACCAGGAGACGCTCCCCCTCCCGGCGCACGACCACGCCCCCGGCGGCGCGACTGAGCGGCACACCCGGAGGACGGCGGTACCAGGTCTCGTCAATCATGCGCTTCCTCCGCCAGAGGGACGATGGCGACCCCCGTCTCGACGATTTCGGCCTGCAATTTACCGTTGGAGAGTTCCTGCAGGGCGCTTTGGAGGGCCTCCAGATTCTCCACCGGCAGGCGTGCCGTCATGGTGACATCCGCCCCGAAATCGGAGTCCAGAACTTCTCCGCCGCGAGCGGGTATCAGCGCACGGACGCGCTCGAAGAGGGGGTAAGGAACCGCCAGCATGAGGGTGTGCGCCAGGACCTTGCGCGCCCGCGGCGTGTGCGCCAGGACTTCCTGCACGGCCTGGGTGTAAGCGCGCACCAGCCCCCCCGTGCCCAGTTTGGTGCCGCCGAAGTAACGCGTCACGACAACGGCCACGTCGCCCAGGCCGCTGCCGCGCAGCACGGTCAGGGCCGGACGTCCCGCTGTACCGGAGGGTTCGCCGTCATCGCTGCTGTGGGCGATGACCGAATCCCCGTACCCCACCAGATAAGCGGGGACGTTGTGGGTGGCATCGGCGAACTCGGTGCGCATCTCCCGAATGAAGGCTTTAGCCTCCGCCACATCGAAAACCGGCGCGAGCGTTGCGATGAAACGCGAATTGACCACTACGATTTCGCGCCGCACCCGCCGCGCCGGTACGGGGTATGAAGCAAACGTTTTCAATCTGTGAATCAGATTTCCTCTTTCCGCCGCAGCGTCTTCAGTCCCACTACTACGGGGATAGCGATGAAGATGATGCTGACGCACAGCATCCCCAGGCCCATGGCAATCGCAGAACCGGGGTCGCTGCTGCCGAAAACATCAATCTCCGCGCCGGGAATCATCCCCGCGACGGCAAATATCCCCCCCATACACAGCATCAGCAGTCCCGGAAGACCGCACAACACCGTGGTCGCCAGGGTTGCGATGAGGCCCTTGGTTTTATCGTCCATGTTTTGCTCCTTGCGTGTTGGTGCATTCGTGGGTATTCGTGTCAATTCGTAAACCCATTCGGGCACATTCGTGCCAATTCGTGGACTAACGCGCCACCTGCAAAATGCGCCCTTTGGGAATGTACAGCACCTGCCCAACGAACAGATAGTTCTGGTCGAACAGATTGTTGACCTCCACCAGATATGCCACGTCCGAGTTGTATTTGGCGGCAATACCGGTCAGCGTCTCGCCGCTGGAGACCATGTACAACCGTCCGGCGCGCACTTTAAGAGCCACGCACAATTCCTGACCGGGGTAAATAAGGTTCGGGTCAGGCACCTGATTGAGGTACACCAGGAACAAAACGTTCGTGTTATACTTCGCGGCAATCTGGGTCAAATCTTCTCCACGCACCACGGTGTGCCACGTCTTGCACAACTCCCGCGGGTCGGTGATTCTCTCCGCCGCCTGTGCCGTATGGGGCATAGCCAACAAAACCACCCCAAACAGCAGCAGCACCGCGACAAACCATCCCTTCGACCAACGATTCATAACAAAACCTCCTGCAAAATGAATTTGAAGTCCTGCAACACCTGCATCCGATTTAGCAGATGCTTAGCATAGTACTTTGATTATAGACAATTTTCCGCCAAACGCAATTACGAAATCTTGCATCTTCGAGGTATTTTCAATCTTTTCCTGCCATGAACTCCAAAAACGCTCCCTCCAAACGTAAATTCTGGCTGGCGCTCTTCACGGTTGTCATCCTGCTGATGGGCGCTTGCCCCTTTATTCAGGATTTCCCGGTAGCCGACCTGCTCCCCATAAAGCAGGAGAGCACTACGGTTGCCTCGCCCTCAAGCGGGAATCCCGCTCCCACAGGGGTGTCCGCGCCTGGAGAGGAGAATCCCGCCCCCGACGACTGGCGCGCCATCCCCGGCGCGGACTGCGTCCCCCCCCAGAACAAAGGCGTTCTCGCTACCGTGGTGCGCGTCGTGGATGGCGACACCATCAAGGTAGAGATTGACGGCCAGAAATACACCGTGCGTTACATCGGCGTGGATACCCCCGAAACGGTAGCCCCCAATCGTCCGGTAGAGTACATGGGGCCGGAGGCCTCCGCCAAGAACAAGGCCCTCGTAGATGGCAGGCAAGTCATCCTGGTGAAAGACATCTCCGAGACCGACAAATACGGGCGGTTGTTGCGCTTCGTCTTCACGGACGGCATCTTCGTCAACCGCGAACTCGTGCGCCTGGGGTACGCCCAGACCATCACTTACCCGCCCGACATCTCCTGCAAAGATTCTTTCCGGGCTGTAGAAAAGCAGGCCCGCGAACAGGAAATCGGCCTGTGGGCGCCCAACGAAAAATTCGCCCCCTGCAACTGCTCCGGCCCCGACCTGGATTGCAGCGATTTCGACACCCAGGCCGAGGCGCAACTGTGCTTCGATTATTGCGGCGGCCCGGCGGAAGACCCCTTCCGCCTGCACCGCGGCGATTCGCCCTTGGTGTGCACAAGTTTGCCCTGAGGGGCGTTGGTCGTCGGGAGAATTCATGAATTCTCCCGACGACGACCAAGACTTGCCCCAACCACCCTAAACGATAAAAAGAGAACCGTCTCCGAAGCCCCCGAAAGCGAGAGAAACCCATGACCGCAAACGAACGCTCCCTGAGGCTTTTTGCCCCCCAGAAAGGCGACAGCGTGACCGTCCGCCGGAGACGCCGCGACGCCGACGGCCCGCAAGGCCGCGCCGAGGCCCCCCACCGCCGCCGGGAAAGGCAAACCCCGCCGGGGGGAGGCTCTGGCGGGGGCGGCGGTTTTCGCCCCTCAGCAGGCGGCTCCGGCGGAGGCAGGCGTCTCCCTACCTGGATGCTCGTCTTGCTCGTCGTCGGCTACATCGTCCTGCAGGTGATGGGAGGCGGCGGGGACGACCAGCAAAGCACCCCTCCCCAAAGTGCCTACACGCCAAACGTCCAGCCTACTGCCATCCAGAACTTCACCCCGCCCGCGGCCAGTGCCGGCAGCGGCGACACCTGGCTGGTGATGCTTTATCAGGACGCCGACGACCAGATGCTGGAGAAGGAC